>JAFAGQ010000355.1 GCA_023422555.1 Pseudomonadota bacterium | reverse complement strand
TTTTCAAGATTCTGGGTTCCTACCCAATGCAATAGAAGGTGGTCTGAATGTCCGGTGCCGCAAACGTTTTCGGTGTAAGCAACAATGTCAACGCGATGATGCCTTATCAGGCAGGCAAACCTATCGATGATCTGGCACGCGAGTTTGGCCTGGATCCGGCCACTATCGTCAAGCTGGCCTCCAACGAGAATCCGCTGGGTATGCCCGGTTCAGTACGTCAGGCCATCGCAGAGTTTCTGGACACCGTATCAGGACAGGCTCTTGGTCGCTATCCGGATCCCAATGCCTTTTCCCTCAAGCAGGCCCTGTCAGCGCATTACAAGGTGCCGGCCGAATGGCTGACCGTTGGGAACGGCTCGAACGATTTGCTGGAAATTATTTCACTTGCCATTCTGGATGAGCACGCATCCTGCGTTTATGCAGAACATGCCTTCATCGTTTACCGACTGGCCACGCAGGCCCGTGGTGCCAGACATATCATGGTTCCGGCAGCCAATTATGCACATGACCTGCAGGCCATGTTCGATGCGATTGCAGACGATACGCGTCTGGTTTTCGTGGCCAATCCGAACAATCCGACAGGAACGTTTCATTCGGGTGAAGCGATTCGCGGCTTTGTTGAGAAAGTTCATAAAGCCTATGGCAATCGCGTCACGGTTGTACTCGATGAGGCCTATAACGAATACCTGGATCCGGAACTTCGTTTTGACAGTACTGCCCTGGTGCGGGATTTTTCCAACCTCATTGTGGTGCGCACGTTCTCTAAAGCCTACGGGCTGGCTGGTCTGCGCATGGGGTTTGCGATTGCCCGTCCTGAATTGACCGACTATCTGAACCGTGTTCGGCAGCCTTTCAACGTCAATCTGGTTGCCCAGGTTGCCGCCATCGCTGCGCTCAAGGATCGGGACTTTCTGGAAAAGACCTATCAGTTGAATCGCGAAGGCAAAGCCTGGCTTTCCGCGCGTTTTACCGAACTGGGACTGGATTTCGTTCCCAGTTATGGCAACTTCATACTTCTGCACGTTGGTGATGCTGCCGCCGTCAATACCGCGCTTCTGCAACGTGGCGTGATCGTGCGGCCAGTGATTGGTGACGGTCTGCCGGAACATCTGCGCGTGTCCGTCGGATTGCCGGAAGAAAACGAGCGGTTCATTACCGCCCTGAAAGAGGTGCTTGGAAAGTGAAAGTCATCAAGGCCAGCGAAGAGGGGGCGGCCGGCTCAGTGACTTTTCACGTCCCCGTACTGGCTGTAGTCGGCGTTGGCCTGATTGGCGGTTCGCTCGCGCTGTCCCTCAGAAGTCGCGCCGCAGTGGGTGAGGTCATTGGTCTCAGCCACGACCCCGCCAGTATCCAAAAGGCGCTGGAGCTGGGCATCATCGACAGAATAGGCACTTACCAGGATCTGGCAGCAGCAAATGTGATTGTCATTGCTACACCAGTTTCAGCAGTGGAATCGGTATGCGCCGCCATTAAACCCGTGCTCGCACCGGATACCGTTGTGACCGATGTCTGCAGTACCAAGCAGCAGGTGATCTCTGCGGCACGCCGCGGTCTTGGCGATAGGATAGGGCAGTTTGTGCCAGGCCATCCCATTGCCGGCGCTGAGACTTCGGGACCGCAGGCGGCACAGCCATTTCTTTATGAACAAAAGCAGGCCATACTCACACCGCTGCCGGAAAATACATCCGAGTCAATTGCACTGTTGACGAGCCTTTGGGAAGCCTGCGGATCCACGGTGAGTCATATGTCTGCTCAGGAACATGACCGCATTTTTGCGGCGGTCAGTCATATGCCGCATCTGTTGTCCGCACTTTATATGTACAGCCTGCTTGATGACGGACAGACTGCCAAAAAACTGCAGTTTGCAGGAACGGGTTTTCGTGACTTCACGCGCATTGCCGCCGGGGCACCAGTCATGTGGCGGGATATTTTTTCCAGTAATCGAGACTGCATGCTTGAAGAAATTACCCGTTTTCAGGCCTGCCTGGAACAGGCGCGTCAGCTGCTGGAAGCCAACAATACCAGCGCATTTGAAGCCTGGCTGACGGCTGCGGCAGAAGCTCGCCGGGTTTGGGAGGATCCGTCATCTTGAGTCATCCATCACAGTATCTTCATCCCGTTACCAAAGCAAGCGGCCAAATGACGTTGCCGGGCTCCAAAAGTATTTCGAACCGGGTTCTGCTGCTTGCGGCTTTGTCTGAAGGCAGTACGCATATTGAAGGCCTGCTGGATTCCGACGACACACGTGTCATGCTCAACGCCTTGCGTACCCTGGGATTGCAACTGGAGCAGCCCGGCTCCGATGAAGTGATTGTTCACGGCGTTGGGCATTTTCCGAACAAGCAGGCTGATCTGTTTCTTGGCAATGCGGGTACGGCATTTCGCCCGCTCACAGCGGCGCTTGCCCTGGCTGAAGGGACTTATCGGCTGCATGGCGTACCCAGGATGCATGAGCGTCCGGTAGGCGATCTGGTCGCGGCGCTCAGGGCAGTAGGCGCGAATATCAGCTTCGAAGCAAACGAAGGATACCCGCCATTGCAGATTTCACCGGCCCGCCTTCATATTGACGGACCAATTCCCATTCAGGGCAACGTCTCCAGCCAGTTTCTGACTGCCTTGCTGATGGTGGCACCCCTGCTTGCAGCGGGGATAGGGCAGGATGTTGTTCTGGAAGTACAGGGCGAGCTGATTTCACGCCCCTATATCTCGATCACCCTGCAACTGATGGCTCGTTTTGGTGTCACGGTTCGTCAGGACGGCTGGCAACGCTTCACCATTGGTGCAGACAGCCGTTACCAGACGCCGGGTAAGATCCACGTCGAAGGCGATGCCTCCAGTGCCTCCTATTTTCTGGCACTGGGACTGATCGGTCAGGGGCCCGTGCAGATTAACGGTATTGGTCGCGATAGTATTCAGGGTGACATCGAATTTGCGCGTTTTATTGAAAAACTGGGCGGGCAGATCCGTTATGAGGATCAAAGTCTGATTTCGTCCCGTCAGAGCAGTGTCAGCGAATTACCTTTGCCTGCCTTCGATGAAGATTTCAATCTGATTCCCGATGCGGCCATGACGGCGGCCATGCTGGCGCTCTACGCGGATGGTCCCTGCACACTGCGCAATATCGGCAGTTGGCGAGTGAAGGAAACTGACAGAATCCATGCCATGCATACGGAACTGGCCAAGCTGGGCGCAATAGTTGAATCGGGGCCAGACTGGATCCGGATCACACCACCCGCCGAGGGGCAATGGCAATCCGCAGACATCGGCACCTACGATGATCATCGCATGGCCATGTGCTTTTCGCTGGCCGCTTTCGGGCCGGTGGGAATCAACATTCTTGATCCCGATTGCGTGAGCAAGACCTTTCCGGATTATTTTGCAGTTTACGATTCCTTGGTGAGTCCGCAGGAAAAGGGGAAATGATGAATAGCACACCGAATCCCACCGATAGCACAGCGAATCCCGCCGCTTCAATACCTGTCATTGCCATTGACGGCCCAACGGCGTCAGGCAAGGGTACGGTGGCGGCCCGGGTAGCCGCCGCACTGGGCTGGTCTGTCCTGGACAGTGGCCTTTTGTACCGCCTGAGTGCGCTCTCATCGCTCAAAAAAGGCGTCAGCCACGCCGACGAACAGGCTCTGGCCGATATTGCCAGAGGGCTGGATATTCAATTTTTGAATGGAAAAGTGTTGCTGGACAACGACGATGTCACCGAAAGCCTTCGTCAGGAGCAGATCGGCGAGCTGGCGTCCAGAATTGCACCCCTGACTCCGCTGCGCGACGCGCTTCTGGAGCGCCAGAGGGCGTTTCGCAGGCATCCCGGGCTGGTCTGCGACGGCCGAGATATGGGCACGGTCGTATTTCCTGATGCGCCGCTCAAGATTTTCCTGATTGCCGACGTCGCTGCGAGAGCCCAAAGACGCTATAACCAGTTGATCGAAAAAGGTTTTTCTGCTAATCTAGGCGACCTGTTATCAGATTTGCAGGCTCGCGACGATCGTGACCAGAACAGGTCAGTTGCTCCGCTTAAGCCTGCTCAGGATGCAATCGTGGTTGATTCCTCGAATCTGGACATTAACCAGACAGTAGATTGTATCCTGACACACTGGCAAAGCCGTGTGTCAGATTCGGCCGTAATCAAGAACCGGATTTGATCGTCAGCGGATCTGGTCGTCATCAAATTTGGTCGTCAACGAATTTGATCGTCAATTAACAGCCAGGTTTTTTACTCAATGGTGTCAGCAGGGGTAATCCCCGTATTTCACCATTGATTTTTCAGGGCTTTCGTTTGTTATTAAGCGAAAGATTTTTTCACTCCGCCGCGGCAGGTTGTTCTGCTAAAGCGTGTTTTTAAGGCCAGGAGACCGTCACGGTCCCGGGAATATTTTAATGTCATCCATTTCTTTACAAGACGCCACTGGTGGCGAAAGCTTTGCCGATCTGTTCGCACAAAGTGTAAAAAACCAGGATATGAAATCCGGTGAAGTGATTTCAGCCGAAGTGGTCCGTGT
>JAFAGQ010000354.1 GCA_023422555.1 Pseudomonadota bacterium | reverse complement strand
GAGATCGAAGCCATTCAGGACAAAATACGCAGTCCCAGCGAAGAGTCGCTGTCTGTCATGCATCAGCAGGTGCTGCAGTTGAACAAGCTCATCGGCGATCTGCATGACCTGTCGCTGACGGATGCCTCCCTGCAATACAAGATGGTATCGCTGGATCTGGGTTCTCTGGTTCGCGATGCCGCCGCAGGGATGCTGCGCAGATTCGAAAACGCAAATCTGACGCTGACACTTGACCTGCCGACAAGACCTTTATATTTCAAAGGGGATGAAAGTCGCCTGAAACAGCTGTTTTCCAACCTGCTGGAAAACGCCCTGCGATATACAGACCCCGGAGGCAAGGTAATGATCAACGGCGAGCAACAGTCCGACGCCATCACGATTGTGATCGCCGACAGCGCGCCTGGGGTGGATCCTGCAAACCTGGAGCGGCTATTTGAACGCTTTTACCGCATTGAAGGATCCCGCAGTCGGGCCAGCGGCGGCAGCGGCCTGGGTCTGGCGATCAGTCGCAATATCGTTGCGGCCCATAATGGCACAATCCATGCGCGAGCCTCTGAACTGGGCGGCATTGCAATTAATATTTCATTTCCGGGCATCTGAATGTGTCCTTGACATCGTCATTAGCATTTCCATGAACAAGAATATCGCTTCGGCCCCTGGCCACATTCTGATTATTGAAGACGAACCTCGGCTTGCCGCCGTTCTGGGCGACTACCTGAGCGCCTCTGGTTACACCCATCACTGGATCAGCAACGGTCTTGATGCCGTGGCCGCGTTCCACGCAGAGAAGCCGGATCTTGTTCTGCTCGATCTCATGCTGCCCGGACGCGGCGGTCTGGATATTTGCAGGGAAATTCGCCTGGTGAGTCAGACACCAATTATCATGATGACCGCTCTGGTTGAGGAAATCGACCGCCTGATCGGACTGGAAAGCGGTGCCGACGATTATATTTGCAAGCCTTTCAGTCCAAGAGAGGTGGTCGCAAGAACGGCAGCTGTGTTGAGACGGCATCGTTATGTGCCCGATGCAGACAAGTCCGGCACTCTGGTGATTGATGAAGACGCCTATCGTGCGCGAGTACACGGTAAGGAACTGGATCTGACGCCGATAGAATTCAATCTGCTGCTTTTCTTCTATCGATCCCAGGGACGAGTATTATCCCGCGATCAGGTACTTGCACAGATTTACCCAGACCATCGCGTCGTTACCGATCGCACCGTAGACACCCACGTAAAAAACCTGCGCAGAAAGCTGACCGAAGCCGGTGGCAGCGAAGACTGGATCCGATCCATCTACGGCGTGGGCTACAAAATGGAAGGAGTGGATTGAAAAAGCACTTTCCAACCACTCTACACTTCGTCGTTGTCTTATTTATTTCTGCGCAACGTATCGTTTGAAACCGTAGCGTTCAAAGATACCAATGCCTTCGTCGGAACGAATAAAGTCCAGCCATCGTTGGGCGGCTTCCTTGTGCGCTGCATTCTTTGCAATCGAACCTGCATATATGGCAGTTGTGTTTTGTGCGGCCGGAATCTCAACGTGACTGATAGGGTGGCCGGCCATTTCCTGAAACGCCGCTTCCGATTGCCAGGTCACGCCTGCATCGACTTTACCCTGCATAATCCATAAGGGCGTCTGGCGGTGATGAATATGCGTCAGGGTTGTTGAGCCATCTTTGACTTTGTCTTCATAAACCCGACTGGATAACGCTTTGCCACCTGCTTTGTCCAGGGAAGACTTGATCTGTCTGGCAACCCCTTCCCATTCGGGATTAGGCATGGCAAGACGCACATCGGCATCATCCAGCGATTTCAGATCCTTGATGGCTTTAGGATTACCCTTGGCCACCATGATTGTCAGTGTATTGGTCGCGTAGGGCACGGCCGGCGCCTGCAGAAGTCCCGCATCGATCTGGGTTTGCACTGCCTTCAGTCCGGCAAGATAGACGTCAGGCTTGACTGTCCAGGTCATATTCCCGACGGTCACTGTCCCACCGGCTTTCATTTGCCGAACCAGCAGGCCCGGTGGGATTGTTTCCCAGTAAAGATGGCCTTTGTATTCGGGGTATTTGGCTTCGAAAGCGTGAACCAGTGGCGCCATGGCGAAGAAGTAATTGCCGCCGACATAAAGCGACAATGCCGGATTCATGGGACTGCCATGAAAATCGGCCAGATTGTCGGCATCGGGTTCCGTAAATTCCAGACCGCGTGCAGAAGCATCATTGTTCTTCCCCTGCTGCCAGGGCGGGCTTACAGAAACGCTCCTGACATCCTGCGCATGTCCGGCAAGCGGCACAATTGCAAGTGCAATAAGTGCAGTCAGTTTTTTCAGGATGCCGGGCAGATAGGTTGATTGCATGGCGAGTCCTTAAAGCGGCATCAGGCTGTAGCCGTCATGCTCAAGCGTCGTGATGGTAGTCAGTGCGGACAGGGCAAGGGTGACGCTCTTATCTACCCACTCGTACTCGTAATCATGTTCCGCAACCGCCTGGGCGCACACCGCCACATCAATCCCAGCATCACGCAGCTTCCTGATAAGCGGCAGATTGGGATTATTCATTTTGTACGCCTTCTGATAATGCGCATCATCCAGAACCAGGGATGTGGCCGCGCCTGATGCGACGGCCACAAACTTGAGATGATCCAGAGGCACGCCTGCGGCCACATACAGATTTACCGTTCTGGCAAGACGGTTGAGTGCAGGATTGACCTGATCGGCAGATTTGGGCGCCGTCGTCATGGCGAAGACAATTTTGTACGTCTGATCCGGACTGGGCTTATACGCAGAGTCCGCCAGATAATGAATCTTGCCGTAATCCTTGATCGTGGGCGTTTGCCAGAAATCTGCCGGCTTCTCGGCCAGTGCGGGGGATGAGCCGACAATACCGGCTGTCGCAATCATAAGAGGGAGGAACCATAAGCCACGCATAAAAACACTCTCCTTTCTTGAAATTTCATTCGTAATACGGCAGCAATACTGCCGCTAGCATCAGTCTTTTGTCTTCTCTGACGATTCTCTGAGCCGGCCACCCGATGGGCTGGAATGTTCACCCAAAACCACACCGTTGATATTCTGACCATACAGATTATCTCCGCCGTCATGATATTTCTTGCGAGTCGTCTCCACGTCCACGGTAAAGCGCGGATCCTGCGGACGTTCGTGAGAATTCATGAAATAGGCTACGTCCCAGGCCTGCTGGTCAGTGAGTGTGCCCGGATTGCCAAGTGGCATATTGCTTTTGATAAAGCCGGCCGCATTGGGAATCTGGTGCATGCCCGCACCCCAGTTGAATGAATCGTCACCCCATAACGCAGGGAATACGGTTTTGCCTGCTGTTTTGCGCCCTTCTCCATTCTCACCATGACAGACCGCACAGTTGGCCATGAACACTTCTTTGCCGCGCGCCAGATCCATCTTCTGTTCAGGCTTGGCCAGCTTCTTGTAGCCCTGCCCTGCAAGTTTCACGCCGGTAGGCGCCTTGGTTGCAAGCCAGTACATAT
>JAFAGQ010000331.1 GCA_023422555.1 Pseudomonadota bacterium | reverse complement strand
GCTTCTGGTGACACGACCTGCATTTGTGGGATCTGCTGCAACACCGGCACATCCCCATATTCGGTCAGCGTGCGAGCCACCATCTCTGAGGGTTCTCCGTTAAGTATCACGCCGGTCAGCGGTATGTTTCGAGCACGCAGTGCCGTGATGGTAAGCAGTGTGTGGTTCAGGGTACCCAGACGAGTTGAGGCCACAACAAGCACCGGCAGCGCGAGCGCAGCCATCAGGTCGATCATCATTTTCCCGGCCCCCAGCGGCACCATCACACCGCCAGCGCCCTCAACCAGCAGACGAGATGTGTCCGGCAATTGAATCCGGTCCAGAGAAAGCACCTGCCCTTCCCGTTCTGCCGCATAATGCGGTGATGCCGGCTCGCGCAGCCGATAGCTTTCCGGATGGATGCGGCAGGCCGCGTGCGCCTTTACCCAATCGCTGTCTGTGCCCGGATACAGGCCTGCCTGAATCGGCTTGAAATAATCCAGGCCAAAATGCCGGCAAAGCCAGGCAGAAACGAATGTCTTGCCAATGTCCGTATCGGTACCGGTCACAAAGATTCGCATGGTTCACTCTCGGAAATCGTATTAGGCAGGTGTTTTGCCATCGACGCTGCCAGCGCGGCAATGGCACTTTCATCGTGCGTGGCATTGACGGCGATTCGTAGTCTTGATGTTCCCGTAGGCACGGTGGGGGGCCGAATCGCACTCACCAGAATGCCATCGGCAAGCAACGCGTTCTTCAGCCCCAGGGTATCGACTTCCTGATGCAAGCAGACAGGTACGATATTGCTGCCATCGCCCAGCACCGTGAAACCCTGCTCGCGCAATTGGCTGCGCAGCGAGCGCGCCAAAGTGAAAAGTCGATCGCGCTGCGCGTGAAGCTCAGGTACCATTTTCCACGCTTCATAGGCCGCCGCTACCGTTACCGGAGCCGGTGCCGTCGAGTAGATAAAGCCCGCCGTCCGATTCAGAAAAAACTGCTTCAATCCGTGGGTCGCGGCAATATATGCCCCCTGCCCGCCAAGCGCTTTGCTGAATGTTCCCATCACCAGATGGGGTACATCGGACAGATCCACCGTCGTGGACAAACCGAAGCCCTGATCTCCATACAGACCAGTGGCATGCGCCTCATCCAGATAAAGGAAACACTCATATTCCTTTGCGAGAGCAGCAATCTCTGCCAATGGAAGCAGATCGCCCTCCATTCCATGCACGGTTTCAGCTACGATAAATGACGGACGTGATACATCACGGTGTTCATGCAGCTTGCGGCGCAGGTCCTCCATGTCGTTGTGCTCATACGTAACGTAATCGGCTTTGGACAAAAAAAGACCGTTATATAAACTGGAATGATTGAGTCGATCAAAGAATACCAATGGTGCTGCGGGCAAAACCCGGGTGCTCAGCAGACTGGCGAGAACAGTCATATTGGCCTGGTAGCCGGTACTGAAAACCAGTGCTGCTTCCGTCTTTTTGTCCTGGGCAATCTGAACCTCCAGGGACTCAATCAACCCGTAATTGCCCGAAAGCAAACGGGAACCTGTTGATCCTGCACCCCACTTTGAAGCTGCGGCCGTTACCGCATCGATCAGGCGCGGATGGCGGCTGAGACCCAGATAATCATTGCTGGAAAAATCGTGCAATACTGTTGCATGACTGTCGGGCAGTACCCTGAGGCGGTCCCTACTCGCCTGAGTCTTGCAGTATTCATCATAAAATTGGTACATGGAATCACACCTGTTAAGCTGGATGATGGCGCCAGGAAATCTGGCGAAAGCGAAGTGACTTCCATTCTAGAAAAGACAGACTCAGATTGATATTTTAAAAATGCGACAAATTCGTCATGATTTAAACGAAGATGCGCGATTTTCAGGAAAATAAACTGCCATGTATAACCCCAGACACTTTCGCAGTACAGATCGTGACGCCATTGCTGAGTTGGTCCGACAGCATCCGTTGGGGCTGATCATTTCGACAGGCGCTGATGGCATCGTAGCCAATCCTTTGCCTTTTCTCTATTTTCCGCAGGAAGGTGAGCATGGCGTCCTGCGCGCCCACCAGGCACGTGCCAATCCACAATGGCAGGGGTTCGCGCAGAACAGTACCTGTCTGATTGTGTTCCAGGGTGAGGAAGGATATATATCACCATCCTGGTACGCCAGCAAGGCGAGTACCCATCAGGTGGTGCCAACATGGAATTACGCCATGGTGCAAATGCATGGGAATGTCCGAACCACCGAAGATCCCGCGTGGCTGCATAGCCAGATCACAGCGCTCACCGCCATGCAGGAGCAACGCATGCCACAACCGTGGCAGGTCACGGACGCGCCGGCCGATTTTATTGAACGACAGAAACGGGCCATCGTGGGATTGGAAATTACCGTCACCCGATTAGACGCCAAATGGAAGATGAGCCAGAATCGCAGTGCTGCTGACCAGGCGGGTGTGGTTCAGGGTCTGCGGGAAGCGCCCGCAAGGGAAGGCGCAGAGGCGCTGGCACGGGCAATGGAACGATCAGGCCGCGGATCCTGTCCAGTCTGACCTCGCCCCCGTTTTTGTCAGGGCACAGGGCTTTGCGAACTGGGTTGCGACGATTTGCGATTCAGAGTACGACAATTGGGATTCATGGTGCGGCGCCCCTCGAAAAACGCCGCGAATAAATCACCCAATATAGGCCCGATATTGGACAAAATCCGTCAGGTCTGCCACCTGCTTATACAGCACCTGTGCAGTGTTATTCGTCTCGCGGGTCGTCCAGTAAAGCCACTCATAATTATTCGATGCAGCAAATTGTTTTGCCTGTTCAATGAGCTGACGCGCTATCCCGTTCTGCCGATGTGCTTTGGCCACAAACAGATCATTCAGGTAAAGACGATTCTGTTTTGACCAGGTTGAGCGATGCCCGATCAGGTGAGCAAAGCCAGCCAGCTGTCCATCGCGTATGGCAACCAGCGCATGCATTGGCTCTGACTCGTCCAGAAAGCGTTGCCATGTTGTTCTGGTGATCTCCGAATCTTCAGACTCAAAATAAAAGTCAAGATAGTCTCGCCACAGTGGCTGCCATTGCTCAAAATCTTCGGGTCGCGCTGATCTGATTTCTATTTCCTGCATGGAACTCCCGGTATGAAAAATTTTTGATATGGAAAAGCTGAACAAAAGTGGTGGCTTGATGACAACTGTGAATCAACTGCACCTTTGTCGACTTTAGCACCGCTGTCAACTTTAATCACAGATGTAAAACTATAACAGTTGAGTCAACGCAAAGTCGCCGAATTACTCCCTCTTGTATCAGTCGAATTAATGTTATTATTTGAATGAATAACACCGGTTGGTTGCCATTCTATCTGACACTAATCTGAAGCGATATTCCTTATTAAATTTTTAAAGACAGGAGTTATTATGAAAGAGAATAGCAAGACAGGCGCCCAGAAGAAATCCAAAAATCGCTTGCAACTGGATGAAGCTGCTATCGAAAGAGCAAAAAGCAGCCTGGACGATGGTGCGGTCATCGTTGAAGATAATCCGT
Organism: Pseudomonadota bacterium; assembly: GCA_023422555.1. Lineage (GTDB taxonomy): Bacteria > Pseudomonadota > Gammaproteobacteria > Burkholderiales > Burkholderiaceae_B > Advenella. Next base: position 30,085 of record JAFAGQ010000331.1, on the reverse strand, counting down.
GGCGCGAAGACATTGTGCGTTTGTTGAACAGCGCACTTGCCACAGAACTGGTCTGTGTGTTGCGCTATAAGCGCCACCACTTTACAGCCACCGGCCTGGAATCTCCCGCTATTGCAGATGAATTTCTGGTTCATGCCAACGAAGAATCTGCCCACGCCGATTCACTTGCCAAGCGTATCGTGCAATTGGGTGGAGAACCCGACTTCTCACCTGCAACATTGCTGGAGCGCAGCCACGCTGACTACAACGACCAGGCCGATCTGCATGATATGATCAAATCCAATCTGGTTGCCGAACGTGTTGCCATTGAGTCCTACACCCAGATGATTGATCTGATTGGTGACAAGGACCCAACCACCCGCCGTCTTCTGGAAGGTATTCTGAATGACGAGGAAGAACATGCCGACGAACTGAGCGACTGGATGAGATCTGTCGTAAAGTGACCGCATTTGACCCGCGCAAGTTTATTGCAAATGAAAATTTTGGTAAAAACACAATTGCATTAAAATTTGTTCGTTGACAGTTTCTGCGTTATCGCGGATTATTTCGTTTGTATTTAGACCTAACCATAGATGGAGAATAAATCATGAAAAAATTAGGACTCATTGCTGTACTGGTTTCCCTGCTTGGCCTGACAGCCTGCAATACCGTGTCTGGTGCTGGACAGGATCTGGAACGTGGCGGTGCTGCCATCTCTGGTGCTGCTGAGCGTCATAAATAATACAACGGAGTGCCTTCAGAGTGCTCTGGCCCCCAGAGATGACTCTTACAGCATTTTTTATCCGCGAAAACTGCCTTTTGCCTTTGTGCAACTGGCAGTTTTTTGTTGCCAGACTCAACCGTCTACCCCGCCGCACCCCGCTAATTTCCAGACCTCGACGCACGAACGTCAATCAGAAACTGTGCGTGAACACAACAGACTGAGCACTTCAATCCAGTCAGCTTTCAATAGCTAATCATAGAAGCTACGCGATAAGACTCTATATCAAGCCTGCATCGCTTAGGGCTTACCCGAGTTGCCGACCTCAATAAATGTAGCTAATATTGGCGCCAATATTATTAACAATTTATAGGAAGTTACATGCAGCAAGTGCAAGAAACCAGCTCCGACGATGCATTTGGAGCTCAGCGCGCCCGCGAAATATACGATATGGGAAACAGTACGATCTTTGCCTCGACTAAGGATCCTCGTTTTTCTTACTGCACTTATGCGCCACAACGCAAAAGCCGCGATGGCGAGAAACCAGCATTGGTAGTCGTTACTCATGGAACCGGTCGCGCTTTCACAGAATATCGAGATGCGTTCGCCGACTTTGCCCATTGGAATAACTGCATTGTGCTTTGCCCACTGTTTCCTGCCGGGACGCTGGGCGATGGCAATCGCGATGGCTTCAAACAGCTGGCTGAAGGCGATATACGCTATGACCAGGTACTTCTAGATATTGTCGAGGAAGTTGGCCGTAAATTCGATTGTGATTTCAGCCGTTTTGCCCTTTTTGGATACTCGGGCGGTGGACAATTTGCCAATCGTTTCTGCCTGCTTCATCCGGATCGCCTGTGGGCTGTATCAATTGGTGCTCCAGGATCGGTGACGCTGCTTGATACACAGCACGACTGGTGGGTTGGCGTCAAGGGAATGGAGCAGAAATTCGGCATCGCGCTGAATCTGGATGCATTGAAAAAACTCCCTGTTCACATGATTGTTGGTAAGGCTGATCTTGAAACCTGGGAGATTACTCATAAGGAAGGCGGCAAATTTTATATGCCTGGCGCCAACAGTGCCGGCAGCACACGCCCGGAGCGACTAGCAACGTTATGTAAAAGTTTCCAGGATGCAGGCGTAAACGTGAAAATGGATCTCGTGGACAATGTTGCACACAACGGTCTGGCATGCGTGCGCCAGGTTCAGGATTTTTTCGCTGATGTCCTTCAGGATTTACGTCTCAATCACAAACGAGATCAAGCCACCCGCTAATCCGCATAAATAGGAACGATCATGTTCAGATTCGTGTTGTCCCGTTTTGCCATGGCTGTACCAACCTTGATTATCGTGGCGATATCGGTTTTCGTCCTGATCCGCCTGATCCCTGGCGATCCTGCGCAGTTACTGCTGGGAGATATGGCTGATCCCACCAGTCTGGCTGACCTCAGAAATCAGCTCGGACTTGATCGCACAGTATGGGAACAATTCATTATCTGGTTCGGCAAAGTACTGCATGGTGATCTGGGTATGTCCATTAATCAAGGGGTCCCGGTACTGGGCCTCGTATGGGAGCGCTTCACCGTCAGTGTACAGATCGTACTTACTGCCGTATTTATTGCAACGATCATCGCGGTTCCCGCAGGCATTATTGCAGCATGGAAGCAGAATCAGCCTGCCGACTTGCTGCTGATCGGTCTTGCAACGGTTTTGGTCTCTATCCCAACTTTCTGGCTGGGTCTGATCCTACTGGTCTTCTTCGGTCTGAAACTGGAATGGTTGCCGGTGGTTGGCTATGTGTCGATTGCATCGAACTGGAAAGCTGGCCTTCTATATTTGGTGATGCCGGTAATGACACTCTTCATACATGAAATCGGCGTGATTATCCGTATGTCCAGGGCGAGCGCGCTGGAAGTCCTGCGGCTTGACTATGTCACACATGCGCGTGCCAAGGGACTGTCCGAAGGAGCCGTTCTCAGACACCATGTTTTTAGAAATGCATTTGGTCCGACCTGGACGCTGATCGGGCTTGTATTGGGAAATCTACTCGGCGGGATCGCTGTCGTTGAAACTGTATTTACCATCCCTGGCCTGGGCCGCCTGCTGGTTGACTCTATCTTCGCACGCGATTATCCGGTCATCCAGGGTTGCCTGCTGTTTGTCGCCGTCATCTACGTTCTGGTCAATCTGATCGTGGATCTTTGTTATCCAATTTTTGACCCGAGGGTCACTGCCGAATGAAACGCAAAATACCATTGAACGCGCTGTTGGGAAGCCTTCTTGTAGGCATTCTGCTGGTCATCGCCATTACCGGTGTATTCTGGACTCCCTACGATCCACTCAAAATCAATTTCGCCAGTCGGCTTCATGCGCCCGATGCGCAATTCTGGCTGGGTACCGATGAATTCGGACGAGACGAACTATCACGTCTGATCGCAGCAGCTTCTACCAGTGTCTGGATCAGTCTGCTGACAGTCTTCTTTGCAGTCACCGGTGGGACCTGCATTGGACTGCTGACCGGCTATCTGCGGGGCTGGACAGATCGGATCATCATGGCATTCAACAACGCCTTATTGGCATTTCCAGGGCTGCTGCTTGCCCTGGGTCTGCTGGCAATTTTTGGCGCCAACAAATACGGAATTATCTTTGCACTGGGGCTGGCTTACATCCCCTCGGTAACCCGGATTGTTCGCGGAACAGTACTGTCACTCAGAGAACAGGAGTTCATCGAATCATCTCGGGTCCTGGGCAATTCCGAGCTTTATACGATGTTTCGACATGTGCTGCCCAACTGCCTGGCGCCAATTACTGTTATGGCCACAGCCATGTTCGGCTGGGTCATTCTGGCTGAAAGTGCACTTTCCTTTCTGGGGCTGGGTGTCCCTCCACCGGCACCCACCTGGGGCAATATGCTGGCATCCGCCCGACCTTATATAGACTCGGCCACCTGGCTGACCATTTTCCCTGGTATTTGCATTGCAATGACACTGCTTGGAATCAATCTTCTGGGAGACGCCATTCGGGACCGTCTGGACCCACACATGCGAGGTGTACGATGAGCGAAAATCTAGTTTCCGTTTCAAATCTGTCTCTGGCCGTTGGCAGGGGAGGCAGGGAAATCGTGAAAAATGTTTCTTTTGACATTGCTCCCGGTGAAATGGTCGGCATTGTCGGCGAATCGGGTAGTGGGAAAACGCAGGCCGCCAAGGCAATACTGGGTCTGACTCCGCCTCCGCTGGTCCGGACTGGAGGCAGCATCCGATTCGAAGGTAAAGAGCTCACCACAATGTCTGCGGCGCAGTTCAGGACATTGCGCGGGGCAAGGATTGGTATGGTGTTTCAGGAGCCAATGACTTCCCTGAATCCGTCTATGACCGTCGGCAAACAGCTTAATGAAGGACTTGCCTTGCATCGTCGTGAGCTGGGAAGTGCTGAGCGGCGCAAGCGTATTTTGACCATGCTGGAGCGCGTCGGTATTCAGGATCCTCTCGCCGCCATGCAGGCATGGCCGCACGAGTTCTCTGGCGGGATGCGCCAGCGCATCATGCTCGCTTCAGTCATGCTTCTTGAGCCGGCCCTGCTCATTGCAGATGAACCCACCACCGCACTGGACGCTGTCGTTCAACGTGACGTACTCGAACTCATGACCGCAATGACACGTGAACATCACACTGCCGTGCTGATGATCAGTCATGATCTGCCGATGGTCGCCCGATATACGGAAAGGATCATCGTCATGCAGCATGGCAACGTCGTGGAAAGCGATAGCACCGATACGCTGCTCTCAGCCCCTTCGCACCCTTACACCCGTAAATTGCTGGCGGCCATCCCGCACCGTACACCAGCGCGAAATCTACCCGATGCTAAACCTCTGGTACAAGTCAGTGATTTGGTGATTGAATATCCCGGTAAACGTCAACTTTTTTCCAAGGCGAATCCGAAACGGGCGCTCAAAGGAATCAGCCTCAACGTTCATGCCGGTGAAGTTGTCGCTGTGGTCGGAGGATCTGGCTCAGGGAAAACAACACTAGGGCGCGCGATTGCCGGTCTTCTAAAGCCGACGTCTGGTCAGATTTTGTTCGACGGTCAGCCTGTCAACAAATCCAGTGCTGTCTGGCATGACTACCGATTGAATTGCCAAATGGTCTTTCAGGACCCTTATTCCTCACTGAATCCTCGCATGACAGTCGGACAACTTGTGGGAGAAGGATTACGCCATCTTAGCGACATGTCTACGGCGGATCGCGAAAAGCGCGTCCGCAAAGTTCTTGAAGAAGTGGGCCTGGAGCAGGAACATGCACTGAGATATCCGCACGAAATGTCCGGTGGTCAGCGTCAGCGCGTCGCTATTGCCCGAGCGGTCGTGCGCCGCCCATCGTTCATTATTGCTGATGAACCAGTTTCAGCACTGGACGTAACCGTCAGAGCCCAGGTGCTTGCCTTGTTTGCCGAACTTCAGAACAAGTATGGATTTTCCTGCCTGTTCATCAGTCATGATCTTGGGGTGGTTGAACAGGTTGCTGATCGAGTCGTGGTAATGCGCCATGGCGACATTATGGAACAGGGTACGCGTGATGCCATTTTCGATAATCCGGAACATGACTATACGAAAACGCTATTATCAGCCATTCCCGCTCTGGAACTCGCAGAACAGGGTGGCGTTAAACTAAAATGGCGTTTTGCAGGGCAATGCCAGTAATTGTCCTGCCTGGCAATTTGCCGACAAGACAAATAAAATGCCGCATCTGGCCCTATTGGAGTATTTCATGCCGCAACGCCCCACGTCCTCTACCCGCCTTGCCGATGAAATTGCCGCTGACATACACAGTGGCAAGCTCGGACCGGGCAGCTGGCTCAAGCAGGTCGACATCCAGGAACGCTACGGAGCAACTCGCCTTGATGTGCGCAAGGCGCTTGACCAGCTGGTTATCAAACGGCTGATCGAACACATTCCCAATCGCGGCTATCACGTGCATGTACCTGATCCAGTCAGGCTTGATGAAATCCGGGATGTGCGAATACTGCTCGAGTGCGGTGCCCTTGAGGTACTCATTCAGGATATTACGCCGAAGCAGATCAAGCATATTCGCGATTTGGCCCATAAATTCGACATGCTCACCTCGACCGGAACCCTGCTGGAACAATATGCTGCAAATCAGGCCTTCCATCATGCTATTTATGATCTATGTAAAAACCGTGAACTGGTGCGCCTGATTCGTGAGATCAAAACTGGAACACCGGCCGCTCCTACGACGCAGTGGATTAATCACGCACGCGTTCAGCAGTCGGCCAAAGAACATTTCGAGTTGGTCGACGCCCTGAGCAAACGCGATCTGGCGCACGCGCAGGCTGTTGTACGACAGCATATCCAGCAATCAGAGCGCACCTGAGATACCACTCTTTCTACAAAATAGGGGTAACTACGGGGTGACGAGGCATTCATACTGCGGCAAAATTTAGCAAATATTGGCGCCAATATTATTGGAAATATAATTCACTATTCGAGGAAATCCCTGTGAACACTCACCCTGCCCTGCGTCTAAGTACGCTAATGGTCGCACTTCTCGCCTTACCCGCTGCAGCGAATGCGAAACCCGTGGTAGTCGCGCAGCCAGCTGATATCCGGTCCACCAACCCAGGGGTCAACCGAGACAACACGACCGATGGCGTCATCCTGAATGTCGTCGAAGGGCTGGTGGGCTACAAAGCCAACGGCAGCGTTGGCCCACTGCTTGCGAAGAAAATTGATATTTCAGACGATCGTCTGACTTATACCTTCACCTTGCGTGACAACGTCAAATTTCACAATGGCAAGCCCATGACATCTGCAGATGTGTTATGGAGCTGGAACCGGTATATGGACCCCAAAACGGGCTGGCGATGCCTTGGTGAATTCGACGGGCGCAACGGACTTAAAGTCACAGAGGTCTCCGCGCCTGATCCACACACATTTGTCATGAAGACCGACAAAGCATCAGCAGTATTTCTTGATACACTGGCCCGCACCGATTGCGCCGGTGCTGCAGTTATTCAGAAGGATTCTGTCAAACCCGATGGCACCTGGGACAAGCCAATCGGCACCGGTCCGTATATGTTTGACACCTGGAAAAGAAGTCAGTACGTCACCCTGAAAAAATTTGCTGATTATCAGTCTCCTGAAGGCGATAAGCCCGACGGATACCTGGGTAAAAAAGATCCAGTGAACGAAGAGGTTAAATTCCTGGTTGTGCCAGATCCGTCTACAGCCAGAGCCGGCCTGCAATCCGGCGCCATTGACGCCGCGCAGGTCACTTTTTCCGACTACGAAGAATTGAAGAAAAATCCGGAAGTCACTTCAATTTTGCCTCAGGAAGCCAGTAAACATACGCTGCTGATGCAAACGCGCGATCCATTGCTCAAGAACAAAAAATTACGCCAGGCCATTGCTGCCTCACTGGATATTCCACAGATCGTGATGGCGGCCAGTGAAAATCTGGTCAAGGATGCAAACAGTTCAGCCATTCCAGCCTATTCCGCCTTCTATAGTGAAACGCAGAAAAAAGGTTACACCTACAATCCGGAACTTGCGAAAAAACTGCTGGCGGAGTCTGGCTATAAAAATGAAAAAATCGTTATCTATGCGAATAAACGGGCACATGTTCCCAGCTATCAGGTCGCTGTGATGGCGCAAGCGATGATGCAGGCGGTGGGAATCAATGCGCAGATAGAAGTGCTGGAGTGGGCGACCCAACTGGATCGCTACAACCGCGGCAATTACCAGATGAGTTCTTTCAGTTACTCTGCGCGCATGGACCCATCGCTTAGTTACGAGCAGTTCTCTGGCGATAAGGACAAACAACCTCGCAAAGTGTGGGACGACCCTGCGGCTGAAAAACTGATCAGCGCCAGCTTCGATGAGTTCGACACCCAAAAACGTCAGCAGATCTTTGATCAACTTCACGAAAAGATGCTTGATGATACACCGCTTATTATTCTGTTTAACGGTGCCACTGCATGGGGTTATCGGAAGAATCTTAAGGGATTCAGCGTGTGGGAAGGCAAACCACTGATGTGGTAATTCAGTGAACGGGCTGACGAGCGCCGTCAGCTCAACCAAGAACGCCAGGCATGAGGGATATCAAAGTGGAAATCCCCTCATGCCTGGCGTTTGGGTTCTTTCAATAGCGCAAATTCGATTCAATCGCACAAAAACAAAAGGCCTCCATCTGGAGACCTTAAGTAATGTGGCGCGCCCGGCAGGATTTGAACCCACGACCCCTTGGTTCGTAGCCAAGTACTCTAATCCAACTGAGCTACGGGCGCGCTGCAACTGCAAGAAAAGAATTATGCTAGAAAATAGCATCGATTGCAAGTGTTTTCCCGAAGAAATTCTCAAAAAATGTTGGTGCAACGCAAATTTGCCGCCACTAGCGCGAACGCCGGTTTATTGCGTTGCTGAATCGCAACGTGGTTTGTTAAAATTGCGTAACATCAAGGCGATTAACTCAAAAAGTTCGCCTTGAGTTTCGTTCTTCCCTTGTTGCCTGGCTGCAACGAGATTTCGAGACCATCGGTCAAAAATTGAACAACAAAAAAAAGGATTATCCATGGAAACGATTTACGACGTACTACGTGAAAGTCATGAGACGCAGCGCAGTCTCTGTAAGCGGCTGCTTCGTACCAAACCTGGTACGGGCAGCAGAGACGAAATTTTCAAGCAGCTGTTTATCGAGCTTGAGGCACACGCGGCATCCGAAGAGCGTTTTCTGTATGCGCCCATTCTGATGGACGACAATGGGCTTTCCCCATCGCGCCACGCACTGGCTGAGCATCACGACATCGAAGAAATGCTGGAGGACCTGCAGTCAGAACCTTCGAATTCTCCGGGATGGCTGGCGCAGGCCAAGGCATTATCCAAGAAGGTGCATCATCACCTGCGCGAAGAAGAGAAAAAATTCTTCCAGGCTTCCGGCAAAATTCTGACGGATGCACAGAAAACAAAACTCGCCAAACAGTATCGCCGCGACTTTGAGCGGATGAAGAAAGTCCTGGCTTAGAAGTTCCTGCACACGTAGTTCACGCGCGCGTATTGCAGCGAAAAATCCGGGACAAAGCTCCTGCAAAGAAGAGCGAGTCCTTTAATCTGCACGCTATGACTCTGAATGAGGCCCCGGCATGGGTTTGACCATGCTAGGGTAAACCCATGCATAAATTGGCGCCAAAATAATCTACAATAATACTGCCCATATCACTTTGATTCGTACGTTGCTGCCTTGCGTCTGACAATGGGTGCCGCCTTGCAGCGCTTTCCCGGATGTCTACTATGTCAACACCTCAACCCTTCCCCTTTATTTCCGTTTCGGGCGCGCCTTATGAGCGCGGCGTCCAGTATGGACAGCAGGCCCGGGAACGCGTTCGACTCAGCGTCAGACTGTATGGTCAGACACTGGTGGATCTTGGATTCAGTGAATCTCAGCGCACGCAATTGATCGGCAGTTTCGTTCCTGTCATCGAAGAGTACGCGGCACATTATCTGGATGAGATGCGCGGTATTGCGAAGGGTGCTGACGTGTCATTTGAAGATATCGTGATGATCAATGCCCGAACCGAAGTATTGGCCAGGGCACGCGCCGAGAAGAATAAATCTGTTGAGCTGGAACCCGACGATGGATGTACAGGAGCGCTGGTATTGCCAGAAAGATCAGTCAGCGGCAATCTACTGCATGCGCAGAACTGGGATTGGCGAGCCGAATGTGTGGATACGGCGGTCGTATTACGTATCCGCAGTGAAGATGCTCCTGATATCCTTACCTATGTAGAAGCCGGTGGTCTGGCGCGTAGTGGTCTTAACAGCGCGGGTGTTTCCATTACCGCCAACTATCTGGAATCAGACAGGGACTTTGGTCAGTTGGGAACACCGTTGTCACTGATTCGACGCAAAGTCCTGGAGCAGCAACATTTTGCGCTGGCTTTAAAGGCAGTAGCAACGACACCGAAATCATGCTCGAACAATATTATGCTGGGCATGGCACAAGGGTTTGGTATCGACTTCGAGTGCACGACAAATGAAGCATTTCCGATCTATCCCGGCGAAGACAATCTGATCGTTCATGCCAACCATTGGGTTAGTCCGGTCGCGATGTGCAAACTGTTGGATACGGGACGCGCCAGTACACCGGAAAGTTCCTATCGGGACTGGCGAGTGCGCAAATTGCTGAATGCACGCGAAAAGCTGGACCTTAATGACCTTAAACAGGCATTGTTCGACGACTTCGGTACACCTTATTCGGTTTGCCGGCCACCTCGTCCGGGCAGCCATGACAATCTGTCGGCCACCGTTGCTATGATCGTGATGGAACCCGCGCTGGGAATTCTGGATGCCGCGCCTCTGCCTGCGTTGAACAGATCGTTTACCCGTTATAGTCTGTCAGAGGATCCCGTACTGCTCACTTCGGATCAATAAAGCAACAATACGCAATTGCAGTGCCCAAATAAAACCCTCTGCGATGATCGTTTGCAGAGGGTTTTTGATTGACATGCATTTCACTTGAGTCAGACGCTACTTTTAGAAAATCTCCTATGCTGTAAAAATCATCTATTTCACACGGCATTTATCGTCTCGCAAGCCCTCACCGTGAACATGATTTTGTCGATTGGAAATCCTTCCCGCTACTCTGCCAGCTCATAAAATTTCTCTTCAATTTCAAGGGCTGTCTCTATTGCCACAGGTAACCTGATTGACATGAACATTCTGTCCTCCTCCGGATCGTACGTAAGATACGGTTGCACCGAAGAATAATATCCAAAGCTTTGCGCAGCTGCTGCACTGACATCATTGAGCATTGCGAGCTAATTTTCGCCAATACCTAGCAAACTGAGATTCGATTTAGTTAATGCCGACAACACATGCCTCTCCAATTTTGAGGGCTGTTCTCGTTACACTCGTCTTGCCGTATCCAATAGAGTGCCTTCACCCCTCAAGATCAAATAAAAAAATCAAAACGTCAAACTTCTGGTCGAAAAATACCATTGATTGAAAATCCACCAATTTATACATCAATGCTGCATATTTATACAGACCGACGCATGTAAATTTATCCAATTCGGAATACCGATGCAATGGCTTTCTCTGCATCAATCCCAGCGTTCGATCGTGCTCTGGCACGAGAGTAAGTAAACAAACCATGTAAAACAAACTTTACATCACCTTCGAAGCAATGATATAGTAAAGCTTCCTTTACATTGATTGCGGCGGCTCACTTATGAAAAAGTACTTTATCGAATTTGGCATAGCCATGGTCAGTTACGTGGCGCTGCTTTTGGTGTCGATGTTTTTGCTGAAATCCATGGACGGGGATTCACCTTTTCGTGCGCCGATTGCTCTCTTGCCTATGATTCCGGCCGTCGGTATTCTTTGGGTTGTGATCCGCCAATTGCGAGTCATGGACGAGTTGCAGCGAAAGATACAGTTTGAAGCTTTGAGCTGGGCATTCGGGCTGACGGCAGTCACCACATTCAGCTACGGCTTTCTTGAAACCGTCGGCTTTCCAAGATTATCGTATTTTATGGTTTGGCCAATCATGGGGGCATTCTGGATCATTGCGCTCTGGTTCAGTAAAAAACGCTACTCATGAAAAATATCATCAAGCAGCTACGAGCCGAAAAGGAAATGTCCCAGGCTGATCTCGCAGAATTATTAAAGGTGTCACGACAAACGGTCATTTCCATTGAGAATGGCCGATATGACCCGAGCCTGCCTCTGGCCTTCGCGATAGCGCGTGCATTCGGCATGAGTATTGAAGACATTTTTCAGGAGTGATTGCAGCTCAGCTTTTGTCGCGTTCTCCGCTGTTGAAAACCACAAATGACATACACTTGAATCCTTACCGGAACAAAGCGGTATGATAATAATTCAATGGTCTAAGACTCTTACGCATGAAAAATCTCAAAAGCATGGATCTCAACTTGCTCAAGGCGCTCGATGCTTTGCTGGATGAGCGCAACGTGACGCGGGCAGCAGCTCGCCTGGGTATGACGCAGCCGGCCATGAGTGGTATGCTGACACGGCTGCGCGAAAGTTTCAATGATCCACTTTTTGCTCGGGTACACCGCGGCATTGTACCAACGCAACGCGCATTGGATCTTGCTGTGCCCGTCAAACAGGTTTTGGACGAAATCAACGCACTTCTGCAGCCTCCACAGTTCGATCCGGCGACCGCAGATCTGACCTTCACCATCGCCGCGACGGACTACGCACTACGCGCGATTGCCGTTCCTTTCCTATCGGCGCTCAAACGACAGGCTCAGCATATCCGGGTTTGTCTGATTCCCGTCGAAAACAGTCAGGTTCAGACCCAGCTCGAACGGGGTCAGATCGACCTGGCGCTCATGACACCCGAGATTACCCCGCCGGACCTGCATGCCCGCGAGCTATTCAGGGAGCGCTATGTGTGCGCACTTCGCCAGGGGCATCCGGCAGCAGCAAAACGCAAACTTTCGCTCGATCAGTTCTGCGCACTGGACCATGCACTTGTGTCCTACGATGGTGGAAGTTTTCATGGCGTCACCGACGATGTGCTGGAACAGATGGGAAAAGAGCGGGATGTAACCCTATCGGTCAAAAGTTTCCTGATCCTGCCTGAGATTCTGCGCGCCAGCAACATGGTGGCAATTCTGCCAAGTCGCCTGGTCGAAGACGTTGACGGACTGATCGTGACTCCTCCGCCAGTTGATATCCCCGGGTTTACCAAGATCGCCGCCTGGCATGCGCGCACCCATTACGATCCTGCCCAGCGTTGGCTACGCGAGTTACTGTTCGCTTCTTGTGCCGACAGAAAGTAGACAGGAAGCGTAGCGGATGCCCGCTATGCAAGGATTGAACTAATTAGTCCTGATATCAGTTTTTATGATAACAATAATAAAATTACAGGATTGGACTTATTTCTCAGGTATCCCCATCATTATGCCTATCCATTGAGATGATTGTCACTCGCAACAAGAAGCGATCCTGTCTGTCTGCTTGTGACGCACCTCTCTTTTACTGATAGGAATATGCCGTGAATGCAATTATCTGGCCCGAAGGCTATGTACCGGGTTTTACCGAAAATTTCGCCTCTAACGAGGTAATCGTTGCTGGTCTGAGCGCGGCTGATGTGTGGCCGTTACTTGCCACGCCATCCCTGTGGCCTACCTACTATGTCAACTCGGCAAACGTTCGACTCTACAACGGGAAGGGACCAATGCTCGCTGACGGAGATCGCTTCTATTTTGAAACCTTCGGCTTCCCGATAGAAGCACAATGTAATGAATACCAGGTGCCCGCGACTGGGCACCCTGGACGCATTGCATGGCACGGCTGGGCCAGTGACGAAGGTACAGATACGCGACTGGATGTTCATCACGCCTGGCTGGTCGAGGACCTTGACGGAGAGCGGGTGCGCATTCTTACGCAGGAAACACAAAAAGGTAAGCCCGCTGAAGAACTGCACAACACCAGGCCCAATCCAATGATCAATGGCCACCAGGATTGGCTGGATGGTCTGATTGCGGCGGCACGTCGGAATAAACACGCGTAATGGTGTCGCCATCCCTTCAAGGTTGAACGGCGATATTCCAATGAACTGAAAGGAATACCTATGACTAGTACCCCCATCAAAATTCTTCTGATACTTACTTCGCAATCCACAATGGGAGACGATTCTCGTCCGACTGGCGTGTGGTTCGAGGAACTGAGTACACCGTACTACGCCTTCATCGATGCAGGCGCACAGGTGGATATTGCCTCGATCAAAGGCGGTAAGATTCCATTCGATCCGCATTCTATCGAGCCCGAGGGCAAGAACCCTGCGAGCGTAGAACGCTTTCTCAAGGACGCTGCGGCAATGGCCCTGATCGAAGATTCGCGGAAAATAGACGACGTCAATCCATCCAGCTACTCTGCGGTGTTCCTGCCCGGTGGACACGGCACAATGTGGGACCTGGCCACAAGCGACAGATTGGCAGATTTAATGTCTGCAGCCTGGGCGAGCGGCAAGGTCGTCGCGGCAGTCTGCCACGGACCAGCAGGGTTGGTGAACGCCAAGGATACCAACGGCGAGCCGTTGGTCGCCGGCCGTCACGTCAGCGCCTTTACCAATAGCGAAGAAGAAGCCGCCGGACTCACTACGATTGTGCCCTTCTTGTTAGAAACCCGCATACGCGAATTAGGTGCAAAGTACGAACGCGGCAGCGACTTCCAGCCATTCGCGGTACGCGACGGTAATCTGGTTACGGGACAAAACCCCATGTCATCCGAACAAGTCGCTCATTTGGTTCTGCAAGCTGTGAGAGAGAACACCAAATCATGACTTTGACCGGGCGTAACGAATATTCCCTCCATTTGCCGATATGACGGCAGTGAGTGACTTCGTTAAATGCGTCCCGCGAGCGTCCGCTCCGAAGCAAACCTGAGTTTCAATTCAGACAATTAAGAGAGATTTCATGTCCGCATTATTTACCCCATTCAAACTTAAAGACGTTACTTTGCGCAACCGGATAGCGGTGCCGCCCATGTGTCAATACAGTGCTGTCGATGGCTTCACTAATGATTGGCATCAGATCCACTATCCGTCGATTGCACGCGGCGGTGCCGGTCTGGTGATCGTCGAAGCAACAGCCGTCTCACCGGAAGGCCGTATCACCCCGGATTGCCTGGGCATTTGGAATGATGCTCAGACCGAGGGCCTGGCGAACATAGCCGCATCAATCAAGTCTGCCGGCGCTGTACCTGGCATTCAGATCGCCCATGCGGGACGCAAGGCCAGCGCAAACAACCCGTGGGAGGGCGATGACCACATTCCTGAGAATGATGCACGCGCCTGGCAACCCATCGCACCATCAGCCATTGCTTTCGGTGAAGGCCTGTCACGCGTGCCTCGCGAGATGACACTGGACGATATCGAACGGGTTAAAGCTGACTTCGTGGCAGCAGCACGTCGCGCGCGTGATGCCGGATTTCAGTGGCTGGAACTGCATTTCGCTCATGGCTATCTGACACAGAGTTTTTTCTCTAAGCACTCAAACCAACGCACAGACCAGTATGGTGGCAGCTTCGACAACCGCGCCCGCTTTCCTCTGGAAACATTGGCTGCGGTGCGAGAGGTCTGGCCAGAGAATCTGCCGTTGACTGCGCGCTTCGGAGTGATCGAATACGATGGCAAGGACGAAGAAACCCTGGCCGAGTCCATTGAGCTTGTCAAACGCATGCGGGCTGGTGGCCTGGACCTACTGAACGTCAGCGTCAACTTCGTGATCCCTGACGTAGACATACCTTGGGGAACAAAGGCCTTTCTCGCACCAATTGCCCAGCGCGTGAGTCACGAAGCGGATTTGCCCGTGGCATCAGGCTGGGGCATCGACGACCCGCAGGTAGCCGAGCGTGTAGTCGCCGACAAGCAAATTGATCTGGTGATGATCGGCCGCGCCGTGCTGGCCAATCCGCACTACCCTTACTCTCTGGCTCAAATATTGAAGGTGGAGCACCCCGACTGGGTCCTTCCTGCCCCTTACGCGCATTGGCTGGAGCGCTACCGCGGTGCAGGCAGGGTAGTCACGCAGTGAAAATCGCCAGGCAGCGAAATTCTCGCTTGTTAATTTATTGACGACTGAATGCCGGTACTTGTCTGAGCTGTTCGAGAACCCACATCGCACATGCGGACAGTGGCCACTCAGCCCGTTGAATCAGCCACAACGTATCAACAACCTGAAACTCGGACTGAACCACCTCAACAGCGTCCTGCCGTGAAAACGCCAGGCGTGCATTCCTGGGGATTACAGTAAAACCCAGGCCTTGTGCGACTGGCTCCAGGATCAGCGAAATCTGATTTGTGAAACCACGTCTGGGTAACGTGTAAATTCCCGGATTGTCAGGAAATACGCGGGTCAACAGGCGAGTCGCCATCGCCTGACCATCCGGATGGTCTATAAATCCAAGCTTTTCCAAATCAATCCAGCTTTCAACATTTACGCCTTTTGGTACCACGAGTTCCAGCGCCTCGTTGACGAACGGAGTCGCCACCAGTCGAGGATTGTCCGGACGAAGTGTTACCAGACCCAATTCGTACTCTTTCGACAGGATTGCGTCCAATGTTTCCGGGTTTGGCGCGAAACGATGACGAATAGTCAAATCCGAATTTTCACGCTGCAACTGCAATAGATAAGGGTAGATAGCGAGTCCGATGCTGCCCGGAGAAATGAGACTGAACTCACCGGAATTTGGCATATCGTCAGATAAGCGTAATCGCAAACGCTTATCGGCCAGTTCCAGTTCACGGCAATATTTTAATAATGCCGTGCCTGAAGGCGTTAACTCGATCTGCCGGGAATTGCGAATCAACAGACTTCCGAACATATCTTCCAGACGTCGCAGGTGCTGACTGATTGCGGCCTGAGTCAATCCAAGTTTGTCCGCGGCACGAGTGAAACCTCCTGTTTCGACCACAGCGTTAAAGGAGCGCAGCCAGTGTGGGTTGATCATAACAATATATTATCAAATCAATAAATTAATATTAGACCAGACAGGCCCAATCCGCGCTAGTCTTGCGATGTATTCAATTTCTTAGCAGGCAAAACAATGAACCCAGTCTTTCCACGAAGTTTTTCTCACATTGGTCTATCAGTAACGGATCTTGATGCCGCGGTCAAGTTCTACACAGAGGTAATGGGTTGGTACCTGATCATGTCACCGACTACTATCAGTGAAGATGAGAGTGCCATTGGCGTGATGTGTACCGATGTTTTCGGTGCCGGCTGGGGTTCTTTCCGCATTGCCCATTTATCTACGGGTGACCGCATTGGCGTGGAAATCTTCGAGTTCCGCAACGCCGAAAGGCCAGTCAACAACTTCGAGTACTGGAAAACCGGAATTTTCCACTTTTGTGTTCAGGATCCGGATGTCGAAGGTCTGGCAGCCAGAATCGTGGCAGCCGGAGGCAAACAGCGGATGCCCGTCCGCGAATATTTTCCTGGCGAGAAGCCCTATCGGATGGTTTATATGGAAGATCCGTTTGGAAACATTCTGGAAATCTACAGTCACAGCTACGAGCTGACCTATTCCGCGGGTGCTTATCAATAGTCAGGAACAATCGAGCCTGAAACTGGTCAATGTCTCATAGACCCATCAACGACAATCATCCAACGATAAGGGCCACGAATGGGAATCACGCGTCGCACATTCCTCAATGCCGCCGGAGCAGTCAGTTTTGGCAGCGTATTACCCTCTATCGTTCACGCAAAAGCGGAGTTACGGCCGGAAGTGGCCATCAGGTCACCCTGGATGGCAAACCAGGTTGCGCTTACGCGTGACAATCTACTGTTTTTGGGTCTGCCGCGGTATGCAAAAGATAAACCCACACCTTCTTTGGCGCGAAGAGACACGGATGGAACGTTAAAGCCCTTTCCCGGCAATACCTGGAATGAATGGTTACCGGGAAAGGATGCGAGCGAAGCCTTTGTTTATCTGAATTCAGTTCATATTTTCGCAGACGATACGGTTTGGTGCGTTGACCAGGGATCGCTAAGCCCTGGCATCTTCGGACCGGATTATGCAACGCCCGCGCCCGGAGCGCAGAAAATCGTGGAGCTGGATCCCCACAGCGGGAGCATCCTGAAGATATTAAGGTTTGATGAAGACATATTGCCGCCAGGATCACAAATGAACGATCTGCGTTTTCACGGCAATTTCATGTATGTCACCGACTCAGGGTTGGGGGGATTGATCGTTCACGACATGGCAACCGGAAAAACAATACGTCGACTTTCCGGTCAATCCGTTGTCAAGGCAAGCAAAACAAATATTCCGAATATTCTGGCAAACATAAAAGGCAGTCAGCGTTTCGTTCCACCCAATAGCGATATGGTGGAGGTGACTGCCGATGGGAAATGGATTTACTGGGCATCTCCAACCGGTCCGCTCTATCGGGTTCAAACTGAAAAACTGCGCGATTCGTCCATACCGGATACTGAACTGGCTTCTATGGTTGAACGTGCATCCGATATTGCTTTCTCTGGAGGATGCAGTATGGATTCACTCGGAAATATTTATTTTTCAGAAACCATAAGTCATCAGATAACGGTGCTGTCACCGTCAGGAAAGAAGGCTGTCTTGCTGTCCGATCCGACAATAGTCCGCCCGGATGGATCATTTATCAGTGCGGATCGCTATTTGTATATTCCGATAAAACAACCCATTAAAAAACAAAACCTTGCCGACCAAGCACGACCTGAGCTCTTTGTTACCTATAGTGTTCGCTTGCCAGACAAAATTGACGACATCAAATTAGGAAGCGCCATAAACGGCGCTCCGAGTTTCCTTAAGTGAAGAGGCACATTAACGATTATTGAATACCCCGCTTTCTCAGGATTAGCTCAGTCATCCACCAATACCAATCGTGCAAACGCGTTCAGAAATTGCTCAACACGCTCGAACCCACCGGCATCCTGAGCGAATGCAGAGAGACTATCCACCAAATGCGTTAGCAGCAACGTCAAATCCTCCTTCGACGTACCCTGTTTCAATTCGCCTTTCCGATTGGCATCCTCTACTGCCTGTTCGATTGCTCCGTGAACTTCCTGCGTGAAGTGGAGAAGTGCAGCTCGCGACGGTGCCGTCAAGACCTCCCCCTCCCAGCGCAGTCGCCCTATCAGACTCCATGGCTTTCGCGTCTTGCCACCAGGATTATATTTTCGAAAAAGGCTGTTATTGAACGCAATTTCGCCTTCAATTTTTTGATGGAGCGATTTGGTATCGTCAAGCCAGATTTGCTTCTGCTTTTTGATCGCTTCATCAACATAATCCTTGACGACTTCCTCAACAAGACCATTTTTGTTACCAAAATGATAATGAATATTCGTCGTTGTTATATCCAATTCCTTGGCAATAACGCCAAAGGTCGTTTTGTGATAGCCATGAACAATCAACAGCCGCTTTGCCAGATCTTTGATACTGTCGCGCATGGCAGATTTCTTGTTGGTACGAGTGGATTTGTCGGTCTGACTCAAAGCGGTTTTCTCGAAGAAAAGTGCATGTCGCAGTAACGTACATCGCACGATTTGTGAGGAAGAGGTGCCTTCCGGTAAAACATTTCACACAACAGCGCACCTCCTTGCGTCCCAATTTTACACGACTTTTCCGATGAGAATTTTAGCCAAACTGGTGCCGATCAGGTTTCGGACACACCGCTGCCAGTCCTCTTTCAGAAAAATATCATTGCTAGCCCGGAATAAAAATGCTATTCTCCGAAAATTACTTACTAATAAGTAAGTTTTTTTAAAACCATATGGCCAGAATAGATTTGGAGACGGCTGAAAATACGGAGAGAGCGGTATGCATGAAAATGTGAAAATGCAGCGACACGGTGCTGTCGCCGAGGTTGTCATCAACCGGCCGGAAAAGATGAACGCGATAACACCGGACATGACGGCAGCGTTGGTACAAATCAGGGACGACATCGACCGTGACTCAGCGATTCGCGTCGTCTTACTGCGCGGAGAGGGTGACCGCGCTTTCAGTGCGGGAAGTGATCTGCATTCACTCAAGACTTATCGAAACACTTGGGAATTTCGCGATCGCATTGATTACGCAATGGTAATCCGCGATTTCAAGAAACCCGTGGTTGCCGCATTAAAGGGCTGGGTACTGGGCGGCGGCCTGGAGATGATGCTCGGCGCGGACATACGTGTAGCCGGTGAAAGCGCAAAGTTTGGCGCACCTGAAGTGATGCGCGGCTGGGTCGGTGGCGGCGGAGCATCGCAAATGCTGCCTCGACTCGTCGGTTACGGACAGGCTATGCGCCTATTACTCACCGGGGAAAGCGTTGATGCAAATGAGGCTTATCGCATCGGTCTTGTCGAATTGGTCACCGATGACGCTTCAGTCGTAGATCGCGCGATGACGCTATGCCAAAAGATAGCAGAATTCAGTCCCATCGCTACCCAATCGGTCAAAGCCGCCGTACGAGCAGCACTATCGACAAGTGTGGAACAAGGCATCAAATATGAAAACGAACTCACTTCACTTTGTTTTGCCGCAGGCAATTACGAGGAAGGTGCCAACGCGTTCGGAAAAAAATCCTGACACCGAGAGCAGAAATAAGTCGCTCCTGGAGTGCAGGCGGCGTATACCATGAACGAACTCATCATTTGAGTTCGAATAAATCAAATGAGACAAACTGGAGGCAGTGCCATGCAAAAGGCAATTGAATCACACACAAAACGAAGAAACATTCGGCGGGCTGTATTTGCGTCAACATTAGGTACCATCATCGAATGGTATGACTACGGACTTTATGCTGCAGCATCGGGGCTCATAATCAACAAGCTATTCTTTCCGCAGCTTTCCCCGTTGGCAGGCACCTTGGCTGCGTTTGCCACGTTTGCCATCGGCTTCATCGTGCGACCCCTTGGCGGAATAGTAATTTCGCACATTGGGGACAAATATGGCCGTAAACCGGCGCTCATCTTCTGCATCACGCTGATGGGAGTAGCAACGGTCGGATTAGGATTACTACCCACATATCAATCTGTTGGCATACTCGCGCCTATCTTACTTGTGATTATGCGCATGATGCAGGGATTTGGAGCAGGTGCAGAGCTGGCAGGCGCAATAACACTGATTGCGGAATATACGCCGCCATCCCGTCGCGCATTTTTTACATCTATTCCAAATGCAGCGACCAACTTCGGGGTAATGATTGCAGTAGCGACTTTTCTGATGATTTCCTCAGTTCCGGAAGATATTCTGTTCTCCTGGGTATGGCGGGTCCCCTTCCTGCTGTCGTTAGGTCTTTTTGGTGTGGCACTCTATATCCGCTCAAAGCTGGACGAAACTCCCGAGTACGTTGCGGCAATGGAAAAGGCCAGCACGAAAGCGAAAGAAGAGAAAGTTCCCGTTGCCGATCTGTTTCGAAATAGTCGTCGCGAGCTTATTTGTGGCTTCTTCGCAATGGGCGGACATCAGGCGCTCAGTTATATTCTGAACGCATTTGCACTGAGTTACATGACTAATACATTGGGCATGCCAAGTTCAGACAGCATGATTATCCTGATCATCGCACTGGGATTCTCGCTTTTTTGTGCGCCCGTCGGTGGTATGCTCGCAGACAAATTCGGCAGCGCGAATGTGTTTGCTGCCGGCGCGTTGTTCGCTTTGGTTCTTGTGGGACCGCTCTTTTACGCTATCGATACGAAAAATGTTGTGCTAGCCACAATCGCGATGAGTGCTGTTTACGGGATAAGTTGGGGATGCACTTGCGGAGCACAGGGCGCGTTCCTTTCGAACCTGTTTCCTACCCGCTATCGGTTTTCTGGCATTGCCATGTGCAGGGAAATGTCGGGCGCGCTTATTGGTGGCCCTACTCCATTCATCGCCACGGCTCTGGTCGCTTATGCGGGAGGCAAGCCCACATATGTAATCCTGTTCCTCGGCCTCTTCTGCCTGCTTACGCTTATTTCGGTACTGATGGGTAAACGCTTATCGTTCCACAGTGACGATGTGCCCGCGCATCAGGAAGCACATCAGGCCATTTAGCAATATTCTGAAAGGCGGATGGAATATCTATCTGCCTTTCAGAAAAGCATCCCTCTTACTGATTGTCTTTTCTAGTATTTTGAGACAAGCAGTCCGCCATCGATCCGAATGGATTGTCCCACGCTGTACGGGAGGCCTCCTTTTGCAAGCGTGCGTACAGCTATTGCGACTTCTTGCGGCGTACCCCAGCGCTGGATCGCAGTCAATCCTTGCTTCATTTGTGCATCGTAGCGTTCCTTGGACGGTGCTGTCATTTCAGTTTCTATAAAACCAGGCTGAACTTCGTATACGCTCACGTTCAATTCTGCCACCCTGAGTGAAAATAACGTGGTTGCCATGGACAAGCCTGCCTTTGAAACACAATACTCACTGCGTTGTGGCGACGCCGCAATCGCGTTAGATGACGTGATCGTAATAATCGATTTTTGGATGTCACTCTGTCGGGCGGCGCCACTTTCTTTCTGTAGTCTGCGACAGAAAGCCTGCATCAGGAAAAACGTACCACGCGTATTGATTGCCATACACCGGTCGAAGCTTTCAGCAGACACATTCAGAATATCGCCGCGCTCTATGACCGAAACGCCCGCGTTGTTAACAAGGCATTGGACTGCTCCCAATTGAGCCTCAATATTATCGAAAAGCTGTCCGTGCGAGTCTATGTCTGCAAGATCTGCAGCAATGGCAATGCATCTGACTCCCAATCCTTGAATTTCCGAACGCGTCGCTTCGAGTTCGTTCGATTTACAGACATCCGTAATGGCGATATCGAAACCGGCCCGCCCTAACTCCAGGGCAATGGCTCTTCCAATACCTCTGCGCGCGCCGGTTATTAGCGCTACTTCAGGTCTCTGCATGCGTATCTCCTTTGCCTCAAATCAAGCATAACTATTGCCACTCACCTTAAAAAATGATAGTGTACACTTTTACTTATTAGTACGTAAGTTTTTTATAGGAAGCCGCTGTCTGTCTGGGCCCCTTTTTGAAAACAATACCAAGTAAATAATCAAGACCGGAGTAGAAACATGCAAATTATGAGTGCCGAGCAGGCAGTTGCGTTAGTAGAGGATGGCGATACCTTAATAATCGGAGGCTCCGGAAGCGGCCATGCTGTGCCCGAAGCATTGATCGAAGCTCTGGAACAACGCTACCTGACGCAGTCTGAACCCCGTCAGCTCACATCGGTTCATCCAGTCGGCCTGGGCAATCGTGGAGAATGTGGCGCTTCGCGATTGGCACATGATGGTTTACTAAAACGAGTCGTATGCGGAACACTGGTCGATTCCCCGCCACTGGCGAAAATGGCGCTGGATAAGAAAATCGAAGCGTGGACTTTGCCACAAGGCGTGCTATCTCAACTGACCCGGGAGATGGCTGCAGGCAGACCGGGACTCATTAGTCATGTCGGTTTGCATACTTTTGTTGACCCACGCCACGACGGAGGTAGCCAGGGCGCACCCAGCGAGGAAAAACTCGTAAGCCTGATCAAAATCGACGAAAAGGATTGGTTGTTCTACAAACCGTTCGACGTTGATGTTGCGTTTCTCCGTGGCACCACCGCCGACGAGGATGGCAATATTACGATGGAACACGAGGCCATTTTCGGAGACATGCTCTCAATGGCCCAGGCAACCAGACGTAACGGTGGTCTTGTCATCGTTCAGGTCAAGCGCATAGCGCGGCGCGGTACATTGCCAGCCAAAATGGTGAAAATCCCAGGCATGCTTGTCGATGTGGTCGTCGTGGAAGAAAACCAGCCAGTGACCTATCAGACGCAATACGACCCGTCATTTACAGGCGAACTGCGGATTCCACTTGGCGGATTCCCTCGTTTGCCGCTGGATGAGCGCAAAATCATTGCACGTCGTCTTGCGATGGAACTACGCGTGGGCGCCATCTGTAACGTCGGATCGGGTGTGTGTACTGGAATAGGCCTGGTGGCTGCGGAAGAAGATGTATTACACCATATCATTCTGACAAATGAGCAGGGACTGATCGGAGGCGCTCCCGCCGCGGGGCTGGATGCAGGGGCAGCCCGAAACTATAGTGCACTGATAGATATGCCGTATCAATTTGATTTTTATGACGGGGGTGGAATTGATATTGCATTCCTTTCAGCCGTCGAAATCGATTCCCAGGGTAGCGTGAATATCAGTCGCTTTGCTGATAAGTTGATCGGAGTCGGAGGATTTATCAACATCAGTCAGAACGCACGCAAAATGGTATTCGGGGGAACGTTTACCGCAGGTGGGCTGCAAGTTGCATGCCAGGACGGCAAACTCATAATATTGCAGGAAGGAAAACATAAGAAATTTGTATCAAGCCTACAGCAGGTATCGTATAACGGCCCATTTGCACGGGAACGTAACCAGACGACAATATTCGTGACGGAACGTGCAGTATTTCAAACCACAAAAGACGCCCTTGAACTCATCGAAATTGCGCCCGGCATTGATCTTGAGCGCGATGTACTTGCGCATATGGATTTTCGGCCGAATATTTCACCCGACCTGAAACTGATGGACGAACGCCTTTTCCTGCAGGAACCCATGGGCCTGGGAACGGACATGAACGGCGAAACCTGGCCTCAACATTCGCGTCTTTAACAACTCGCAAAAAGGGATCAGTAATGGAATCGCTTACCAGAATTCCTGCTGTCGGCGGCTCAACCCGACTTTTCGGCATTATCGGTAACCCCATCACTCAGGTGAAAACGCCGCAGTTATTGAATACGATGTTTGAAGCGTGTGAAATGAATGCGGTTTGCGTACCATTCGATATCCCACCTGCCACATTTGAAGCTGCCCTATCGGGACTCCAGGCCTTAAATAATGTCGACGGACTGGTCATTACTGTGCCGCACAAGACACGCGCAATGACGATGGTAGACGAGGTCTCCGAAAACGCTGCACAGGTTGGCGCAATCAATGTTATGCGAAAAATGCCTGATGGGAGATGGTTTGGTGACTTATTTGACGGAATCGGACTGGTTCGGGGAATCAGCCGTATGGGATTTGACGTAAGAGGGGCACGCATCAAACAACTCGGTGCTGGTGGTGCGGGTGCTGCCGTTGCACATGCGATGGCACAGGCCGGCGCTGCAAGTATCACAATTAGCGAACCGCAATATCAGCTGTCCGAAAAACTCTCGTTGCAATTAAAGGAATTCTATCCGACATGCGCCATTGAGATTGATCCCACTCCTGAGAATGTCTCTGACATCGATCTACTTATCAACTGTTCTCCAATTGGTATGAAAGCCAGCGACGGAATGCCAGCTCCTTTCGAGGTCTTCCCCAAGACACTTCAGGTGGTCGATATTATTATGACGCCGCCCGAAACTCCCCTTCTGTCCCACGCTCGCGCATGTGGATGCAAAGTGACAAATGGCCGCCCGATGATCGAAGGCCAACTCGAAGCATTTGCCACATTCTTCGGACTCGACATGCCCGATTCGTTTGCCTACTTCTCTGAAGCCGCTGAAACTGTAACGCAACGCGACTGATACTAAAGGTCAATATATTATGATGATCACACTTCCAACCGCTACAGGACAATTTGAAGACTACACCCTCTGCGGCACGCCAATCATTGAGTCTCATGCTGACAGAAAATTTAACCGCATCGCCTATTCTGCCGCGCATGTCGTAGCTGATCCGCTACGTAGTGGGGAATTGAATGCACAACCAGCAATTGACTGGGATCGCACACTTGAATACCGGCGCTACCTTATTGAGCAGGGATTCGGTATTGCAGAAGCGATGGATACGGCTCAGCGAGGGATGGGATTGACGTGGGAAACAGCACTCGAACTCATAGAGCGAACGATGAAGGGGACGCAGGATATTCCTGGCGCGCTGGTTGCATCTGGCTGCGGCACCGACCATATTTCACCACTGTCTGTGAGTTCGTGCGACGAGATTGTCAGCGCGTACGCAAATCAGATTGAAGCTGTCCAGCGTACAGGCAGTCGGGTTATTCTGATGGCCAGCCGCGCATTAGCGCGCGTTGCGCGCAGCCAGGAAGATTACCTTGAGGTTTATAGAAAGGTTCTGGGAATGTGTGATCAACCCGTTATTCTGCACTGGCTGGGTGATATGTTCGATCCTGAACTGAAAGGCTATTGGGGTAGTGACGATCTTGACGTTGCTGCTGAGACATGTCTTTCTGTCATTTCTGAGAATATATCCAGGATAGACGGTATCAAGATCTCTCTGCTTGATCAGAATAGAGAAATTGCATTCAGGCGTCGACTCCCCGCCTTCGTCAAAATGTATACCGGAGACGACTTCAATTATCCAACACTGATCAAAGGCGATGAGAACGGATATTCCCACGCGCTACTAGGCATATTCGATGCAATCGCGCCGGCAGCATCGCGAGCGCTTGCCGCACTCGCGACTGGCGATATCGAACAGTATGATCGTATTCTGAATCCCACTGTGACATTATCGCGTCGCATATTTCAAGCGCCGACACAATATTACAAGACAGGGGTAGTCTTTCTCGCCTATCTGAATGGCTTTCAGCCTCATTTCTACATGCTCGGCGGACATCACGGTATGCGTCCTCCGATCTATCTGGCGGATATATTTCGGCTTGCTGACGCAGCAAATTTATTAAGAGAACCCGCGCTTGCGGTGGAACGAATGAAACTGGCAATGCGTGTGCTGGGTTGTACACGATAGAGACAGATATGAGAACCTTAACTGGAAATTTGCATCAATGTGCAATCAATACCGCAACACTAGGCCATCGGGAACCATTGGACAGGACACTGGAACGAATTGCAGCCGCAGGTTTTGGAGGAGTAGCACCCTGGCGAGATGAGTTAGAGACGATTGGCGCTGCAAAAATTTCCCGGCAATTGCGCGCACTGCAACTGGACGTCAGTGGTTATTGCCGATCAAGTTATCTGACTGGGTCAAAGTCTGAGAGACGGGAAAGCATGGAAAGCAACGTAAGAGCCCTGCATGACGCCGCTGAAATCGGCGCTCGCTGTTTTGTGCTGGTTACCGGAGGGGCGCATGCGGCATCAAATGATATCTCAAATGCGCGAGGACAGGTGACGGAAGGTATCGCTGAATTATTCGAAACAGCGCGCAATATTGGCGTTCCTTTGGCCATTGAACCACTACATCCCATGTATGCAGCGGACAGATCAGTGGTAAACACCATCGAACAAGCGCTTGATGTGTGCCGACAGGTCGCTCCTGACAACCCCAGAGAACTTGGCATTGCCATCGATATCTATCATTGCTGGTGGGATCCTCTGCTGCAGCGGTCTATTTCTGCAGCAGGCGCAGCCGGAAGAATACTGGCTTACCACGTTTCGGACTGGTTGCCCGATACAAAACACATGTTAATGGACCGCGGAATGATGGGAGATGGAGTAGTCGATCTTGCTGGCTTTCGTCGGCAAATTGAACAAGCCGGATTTGATGGCATGGTGGAAGTTGAAATATTTTCGCGCGATCATTGGTGGAAAATGCCACCCGATGATGTACTGTCCATATGCGCGCAACGGTTGCAATCAGTTTGCTGATAATGGAGCAGAACAAATGAAAAATCAGGACAACGCCTCAATAGATAACAACCGCATTCTTCATGCCGGAATCTATCATCTGGATGATATTGAAGTTGGCGATCGCTATGTGACATCGGGTGTGACCGTCACCGAAGCGCATATCGTCAACTTTGCCGGTGTTTCGGGTGACCTTTACGACATACATCTTGACGATATTGCAGCTCAGGAGGCTGGATTTCCTGGTCGCATTGCGCACGGACTGCTGGGACTATCTCTGGCAGACGGATTAAAAACCCGCTGCCCTGTTCGATTAAACGCCGTTGCCACGCTGGGCTGGAACTGGTCTTTTCGCGCGCCAATATTCATTAACGATCGCATTCACGTGAAAATCGAGGTGGTAGGAAAACGCTCCACCAAACGAGCGGATCGTGGTATCGCCACCTTGAAACTGACTTTACTTAACCAATCAGCGAAAGTGTTACAGGAAGGAGAAACACAATTGCTGATGCAAAGAAAAGTATGACGGTCAATTAATTCCTTGTACCAGTACTGTTCAGCCAACCATAGCTCTTTCCATTATCCATCCGCTGGATCCGGGGTGTCAGATCCACACTCCGTTCTCATTGAATCCGAATCTGGTTATTTTCCAGTGATTCACGAATCTCATCAGCAGATATCCGGACACCTGCTTCGGAATCATACTCAGACACATCCTTCAACGCTGCAATCTGATTCTGGCGAATTTCTTCCAGCGTACGCATTGCAGTAGTGTCAACTACACGACCGTCGATAATCATTACGTTTGTGTTTCCTTTTTCAGTTGAATATAAACGACACCGTAGATAGAGCTGCTTATCTGTATATCCCTAACTATTGCCAATAAACAAGGTATAACAGATGTAATTCAGCCACCAATGACCCAATCATGACAACGACCCCAAGCCCGACAATGAATCTTTCCCTGCGTCAGATGAAAGCCTTCGCAGCGCTGGCAACATTGCGCAATTTCACCAGAGCGGCTGAACATTGCAGTATTACGCAATCTGCGTTCAGCGCGCTGATCGGCAATCTGGAAAGTGGCCTCAATGTCAGGCTCTTCTCGCGCAATACCCGGAACGTTGAACTGACCGCTGAAGGAGAAGTTTTTCTAGATATTGTGAATCATCTCATTCCGCAAACTGAAGACGCGCTTACTGAAATGCAGGACCATATTTCGCTCAGGAAGGGTCGGGTTGCGATCGCAGCGCTGCCAACTATTTTCTCCGGATTGCTGCCGGAAATCATCGCCACATTTCTGAACCGTTATCCGGGTATTGAACTGAAGGTGGAAGATGTGCCCAATACGGCTTGCGTTGATCTCGTGCGAACGCGCAAAGTGGACTTTGCCTTATGCGCATCTGTGGAAACAGGAACCGATCTGGTCATGGAGAAACTTGCTTCTGATACGTTTTATTTTGTCTGCCAGGCAACACATGAACTTGCCGGACGAAAACGTCTGACCGTGGACGACATTTTGCCTCATCCCATTATTGTTTTCGAAAAGGCCAGCAGTATCCGCCAGCACCTGGACGCATCGGTATACCCACAACAATGGATAAAAGCCATTCAGGTCAATAATCTGTCTACCGCTGCCGGACTGGTCGGTGCGGGCATTGGCCCCACCATTGTGCCGGTTCTGGGACTTCGCCAGTTCGATCTGAAAACGCTGCGGGCCGTGCCTGTTACCCTGCCCATCAACGAACGGGATATTTGTCTGCTTCGCAGAACAGAATCCACAGAATCCCTGGCAGCCCGGACCTTCATTGAATTACTAAAAACCCATGTCGCAGAAAAACTGGCAGCACTGTCAGCGCACCAGCCCGGCTGATTAACGGCATGCACACAATCACTGTGCGTGAAATTCCTTGTCAGAACCAAGTACCAAGTACCAAGTACCATTATGGCATCCGTCATTCCCCATCGGTCACGTTCTCGGGCATTCGCGCTCGTCGATTAATCGATTTTATCGCTTAATTCACAAAAACTATCCATAAATCCGCTTAGCGGATCAGGCTAGACTGCAGGAAATAACGACAAAAAAGCAGTCAACACCAACAGGAGACCATGGAATGAACTATTTGAAAAAACTGGCGCAAGCCTCAATATGTGCTGCCCTGATGGGTAGTTCACTTACCGCAGTCGCTCAGGAATACCCGGATAAGGCAGTCAAAATCACGGTTGGCATGGCGCCGGGTGGCTCGAACGACACCATTGCGCGGCTGATGTCATCTGAATTATCCAACCGAATGGGCAAAACTTTTGTGGTGGAAAACAAGCCAGGCGCCAACAGCACGATAGCCACTTCTGAGCTGAAGCGCTCCAAGCCCGATGGTTATTCCCTGATGCTGGTGATCTCATCTCACGTCACCAACACCATGCTGTATCCCAAACTGAATTACAGCCTGGATGATTTCAAACCGGTCAGCGTGATTGCTGAAACGCCTTTCGTTCTGGTGGCGAATCCGAAATTCAAACCAAATACGCTTCAGGAATTCATCGATCTGGCAAAATCCAGCAAACAGAAAATCGATTTTGGCACACCGGGACTAGGCTCTACACAGCACATTGCCATGGAACTGATGGATCAGATGGCTGGAATCAAAATGAACCACGTTCCCTATAAAGGCGGAGCGCCGGCACAAACGGATCTGCTTGGCGGCGTGATTCCGCTGATTTTTGCTACGCCAACTCAGAGCCTGCCGTTTATTCAGAGAGATCAGCTGAAAGCCATTGCCGTCACTTCCAAAAAACGCCTGCCTCAACTGCCGGATGTGCCAACCTTTGATGAAGCCGGATTGCCCGGATACGATGCGAATGTCTGGTTCGGCATTATCGCCCCCAAAGATACGCCGGACGACATTGTGCAAAAGCTCAATGGCGAAATCACATCGATCCTTAAAGAAGAGGCAGTTCGCAAACGCCTTGCTGACCTTGGTTTGACGCCGATTGGAAGTACGACCGAGGAATTTGCACAATTGCTTAAAGCGGAGCAGAGCAAATGGCAGGACGTCATTAAAAAAGCCAATATCAAATTCGAGTAATTTCGATCGCCTGCATTTCGATCGGCATTTTCTTGATTTTCTCATTTTCGACCCCTTTTTCGTCCCCTTTTTCGATCCTCTTTTATCGTTCCACCATTCTTCATTTTCATGATCAGGAGTTTTGATTCCATGCCAGTCATTGAGTCCGTTTCCGTATGTATCGCGCGTGTTCCTCTGGATCAGCCGGTGACTTTTTCTACACGTCGCGTCACTGCCCGCGAATATTGCCTTGTCCGTGT
>JAFAGQ010000282.1 GCA_023422555.1 Pseudomonadota bacterium | reverse complement strand
TTTCTGCAGATGCGCGATGCGCAGCAGTTACTGGAATGGGCGGAAGTCCATGGAAACTACTATGGCACGCCAAGAGGGCCGATAGAAGCGGCCATCGCCGAAGGCAAGGATATTCTTCTGGAAATAGACTGGCAGGGGGCGCGGCAGGTTCGTCAGCATTTCCCGGCAGTGACCGGCGTTTTCATTCTGCCGCCTTCCATTGACGTACTGGAAACACGCCTGACCCAGCGCGGACAGGATTCGGCCAGCGTGATCGCGCGGCGCTTACTGGCAGCGGGAAGCGAAATTGCCCACGCGCCAGAGTGCGAATATGTTATCATCAATGAAGATTTTGACGCCGCTCTGGACGAATTACAGAAAATCGTGGCAGCCGCAAGGCTCCGATACCAGTCTCAGGCGGCCCGGCATTCGCAACTCTTCTCCCAGCTCGGAATTTCCGATTCCGTCCGGCAACCCAATTTGAACTAACTTTCTTTGCCTACCCGCTAAGGACAACACCATGGCTCGTATTACCGTTGATGACTGCATGACGCACATTCCCAACCGTTTCAATCTGACACTGGCCGCCACCTACCGCGCCCGTGAACTGGCTCAGGGACACGAACCTCGCGTCGATCCCGACAAGGACAAACCCACCGTGATCGCATTGCGTGAAATTGCCGAAGGCCTGACCGGAGCGGAAATGCTGCGTAAAGTGCCAACCTGATTTTTCCCAGGGGCAGGATTTATGGGACTCAAGGACGCATCTTCTTCGCTGCTGCACGCACTGCGTGCCGGGTCCCCGTTCAGACGCAAAAGTCGACAGGCCGCCAAGGCCGCGCAAAATGCGGCCAATGCCGTCAAGGGACAAAGCCGCAACGACGAACAACAGCAAATTCCCCCTCAGGCTGTCCCCAGCAGCCAGGCGCGTCAGGAACCGGTTATCGCCTCCCTGGCGCATCTGACCGAAATGCTGTCCACCTATATGGACAGCAAGGAAATCGATAAGGTACGGGAAGCCTACCGATTTGCCGATCAGGCTCATCTTGGCCAGTTCCGCTCCTCCGGAGCGCCATACATTACCCATCCCATCGCGGTCACGGAAATCTGCGCAGGCTGGAAGCTCGATTCCAATGCGCTCATGGCTGCGCTTCTGCACGACGTCATTGAAGACCAGAACGTTTCCAAAGCAGAGCTGGCCGAGAAGTTCAATCCTGATGTTGCCAACCTGGTCGACGGACTGACCAAGCTGGAAAAACTCAATTTCGCCACCAAGGCGGAACAGCAGGCCGAAAGCTTTCGCAAGATGCTGCTGGCCATGGCCAAAGACGTCCGGGTCATTCTGATCAAGCTGGCAGATCGCCTGCATAATATGCGTACCTTGGACGCCGTGGGCGCCGAAAAAAGGCGACGCGTTGCCAACGAAACTTTGGAAATTTATGCTCCCATCGCGCACCGGCTCGGCCTGAATGCCCTGGTACGTGAACTGCAGGATTTATGTTTTGAAGCCAGCAACCCCAACCGCTACAGGGTCCTGCAAAAAGCAGTCCTGGCCGCCAGGGGCAATCGTCGCGAAGTGCTCACGCGCATTGCTGAAAATATCACATCTGCCATGCCGGCCAACGGTATTGAAGCCGAAATTTCAGGGCGGGAGAAATCACTCTTCAGCATCTACAACAAGATGCGCGAACAGAAAAAATCCTTTTCCGATGTCCTGGATATTTACGGATTCCGGATTATTGTGCATACCCTGCAGGAATGCTACCTGACGCTGGGCACCATTCATCAGCTTTACCGCCCCGTCCCCGGCAAGTTCAAGGATTACATTGCCATTCCCAAGATCAATGGCTACCAGTCGCTGCACACCACGCTGGTCGGTCCCTATGGCACGCCTATCGAATTTCAGATCCGTACCCGTGATATGGACCATATCGCCGAAAAAGGTGTGGCATCGCACTGGATGTACAAGGAAGACGATATTTCCCTGAATGATCTGCAGAAGCAGACGCATCGCTGGCTGCAATCGCTTCTGGATATCCAGAGCCAGACCGGCGATTCAGGCGAGTTTCTGGAACACGTCAAGGTGGATCTTTTCCCCGATGCGGTATACGTGCTTACGCCCAAGGGCAAAATTGTATCGCTGCCTCGCGGTGCCACGCCCATTGACTTTGCCTACAGCATTCACACCGATATTGGTAATCAGGCGGTGGCAGCCAAAATCAATGGCGAATTTGTTCCGCTGAAAACCGAAATCAAGAGCGGGGACACGATCGAAATTATCACCTCCCCTGCCTCGGAACCCAATGTACAGTGGCTAAACTATGTTCGCACAGGCAAGGCGCGTTCCGAGATTCGTCATTTCCTTAAAACCGTCAAATACGAAGACTCGGTACAGTTCGGCGAGAGAATGCTCAGACAGGCACTGCAGGAACTGAACATTCCCCTGCCCGCGCCCGACAACGCCGAATGGGAGAAACTCGCGCGTGGTTCCGGCGCCTCTTCACGAGAAGAAATTCTTGCCGATATTGGCCTGGGTCGCCGACTTGCTGCCGTTGTTGCCCGTCGCTTTGCGGTGGAAAATGAAATGCTGGCAACCAGTGCTGCTGTGATTGATGAAGTGTCGGTAGCTCATGCCGGTATGATTTTCATCCAGGGCAATGAAGGACAGGCAGTACAACTTTCCGGTTGCTGTAGCCCTATTCCTGGCGACAGTCTGATTGCCTTGATTCGTCCAGGCCACGGACTGGTCGTGCATACCGATGACTGCCCGACCGCTCAGCGGCTTCGCAGCAAGGAACCAGACCGCTGGGTTCAGGTTTATTGGGACGAAGAGACCGCTTCACATCTGCCGGTGCGCATGGAAATTGTCATCCAGAATGAAAAAGGCGTTCTTGGTCGTATTGCCGCGCAGATATCAGCGGCCGATTCCAATATCCTGACGATGTCTATGAATGAAGACGTCCAGAATCTGGCCATTGTTCATCTGACCATACAGGTGCATGATCGTAAGCATCTGGCCCGCGTCATTCGAATGATTCGTCACGTATCCCAGGTTCAGAAAGTCGCCCGTCTCAAGGTCAGACCAAATCAGGATCCGGTGCTGTAGCCGACAGTCGGCCGGAAACCAGGGTAATCTTCTGCTCACATCGCGCCGCCAGGCGCTCGTCATGCGTGACCAGCACCAGCGTGGCACCCTTTTCACGATTCATATCAAACATCAGATCGGCAATACGCTGACCGGTCTCGGTATCCAGACTGCCCGTAGGTTCATCGGCAAACAGAATGGCGGGATCCACCACAAACGCCCGGGCAAGCGCAACCCGCTGTTTTTCACCGCCTGACAGCGTTTTCGGATAATGACTGATACGACTGGTCAATCCCACCCGTTCGAGCATGTGCGCAGCGCGCTCCTGTGCAGGCTGCCCCTGCAACTCAAGCGGCAGCATGACATTTTCCAGCGCCGTGAGATTGGGCAATAGCTGAAACGACTGGAAAACAAAACCGACACTTTTTGCCCGCAGCACGGCGCGGTCATCTTCATTCAACTCGAAAATATTCCGGCCCATCAGCCGGACTTCTCCCGATGTCGGCGTATCCAGTCCGGCCAGAATACCCAGCAGCGTTGATTTACCGGAACCGGAACTGCCTGTAATGGCCAGTGTTGAACCGGGTTCAAGTACAAATGAAATATCATCTAAAATGTGCAGAATCCCTGTTGCCTCGGCAACCTGCTTTTTCAAATGAGACACTTCAATGACAACATCGGATCGCATGATTTGGTTTTTTTCCATTCTCTTTG
>JAFAGQ010000268.1 GCA_023422555.1 Pseudomonadota bacterium | reverse complement strand
TATCCATGCCACTTGGGGTGCCTGATTTCTCGGTGCGCAGGTTGTCCGTGGTTGTGCGGCCGGCTTCGAACCTGAGACTGTGATTCGGATCAAGAATCCAATCGAGCCGGGCATTATTGCTCAGAATGCGCTGCTTCGCATATCCCGATTCTATGTCATCTTCCTGCCGCTGATAGCGGGTGCCATAGACTGTCAGACCGAGCCTGTTTTTAATTAGCGGTCCACTCAAGTAATACTTACCCTGATATGCGTTTCCTGAATCAGAATGCTGCTGGAGTGTGCCGTCCAGCGTCAGGTTTCCTGTCCATTCATCCGTGACTTTCTTGGTGATCACATTGATGACACCACCCAGCGCACTGGAGCCGTACAGCGACGACATGGGCCCGCGAATGACTTCAATTCGCTCAATGGCAGAGACGGGAGGCAGCCAGTTGACCTGCGCGCCGCCGCCAAATCCGTTGTAGTACGCTTCTGACGATGCGCCCAGCGGTTTACCATCCTGCATAAACAGGACGTAATCCTCGCCCATTCCGCGAATCGTAACATTTGTACTTTCCAGCTTTCCGCCCGCTCCTCCTTCAATGGACACGCCAGGAATATCGCCCAGCGCATCGGTGATATTCCGATAGGCCTTGCCTTCGAGATTTTCTTTTGGGATAACGGTAATCGTTGCCGGTGCATCCGCCACCATCTGTTCGAAACCTGATGCTGTGACGACGATGTCAGAAAGCGTTGTTACTGGCTCTTCCTGAGCCTGGACCGAAAAGCCCGATACCGCAAAAATGACACCCACCCGGGTAGCACGCCAAAAATAGCGTGTTTAAGCATGCCTGCCAATAATCATGTTCACTCACATTAAAGCGTCGCATCCTGCTATTAATACGAATACGACTTATTCTCGTTACAATTTATATTTTTTATACTATTGTAGTAAGCTGACCAAAATCTGACAGGGGCATTGCGTGAAAATAATATTTCAGGAGTGATATATGGAATTTGCAATACGAAACCGCAATTGCACTGTACCTGGCATGGCCTTGTTGAAGCTGGCATCGCCTCCCGTGTTGCGCAGCGTGCTTCGTACGATAGCCAATCCAAGGCCCGAACCCGCACTATTCTCGCGCCCCTTGCGAAAGCGTAATAACATTTCTTCCTGATTTTCAGGCGGGACGCCGTTACCTTCATCTTGAATGTCTAAAGCGACGATCTCCCCGACAGGTGTGCCCATGGTCATAATGACATTGCCCGCACCATGGAAAAGCGCGTTCTCCAGAACATTTCTGATTGCTTCGCGCAGCAACTCAGCATTTCCGCGTACCGACACGCTCTCATTCAGACTGACCTCAATATTTCGATTGGCAGCCTCAAAAAGTGGGAGCATCGTGCCCGCGGCCTCACGCGTAATTCTTGCCAGATCAGCGTGCTGCTCTCCTTGCATAGTCAGCAACTGCAGCCTATCCTGATGAGCCAGCACCAGTAACTGATTGACCAGTTTATGCACTTTCTCAAACTCCCGGATGAGATCGGCCGTTCCTTTTTCATCTGAAATATCGAGTTTCTGCAAGTGAAGTCCCAATACTGCCAACGGAGTACGCAAGGCGTGAGCAGCATCACTCACTATGCCCTGCTCATATTTGTATGCCTGAGCAGACGATCCAGGCCTTCATTGGCCACTCGTGCCAGCGGACGCACCTCACCAGGCAATTCGTTCAGCGGGATGCGCAAATCCGGCTGATCTGGCCCGATGTTCTCCGCAAGCCCAACCGCTTTTTTAATTGGCGATAAAGTCCAACGCAATAGAACAAACAGCAGGCCAATCACGATCAACCCAAAGGGAATCAGTAATGACAAAGCTCGCACAATACGCTGATGCAACAGATTGTCAATCAGCTCTCGCTCAAGATGATCATTCTTACTTACCATCAGTGTGCTCCCGTCGGTTAACGTAACGGGAACATTGATAATGTCTCCTTGACCACTACGCACAGTGGTACGAATAAGCCTGATTTCATCCTGTAGCGTTCCGCGACGCAGCCGTCTTGGATTCTCCAAATTCGCAGAATGCCACAGCAGATCACCATTTGACGCATACAGCGTGTAGAAAAGTTCACTGCCTGCATGATGTGACGGCAGTTTCGTAAAATCGCTTTGCGAATTCAGTCCGGCACCAATTTCATGCGCTGCGATCAGCATAATGCTGCGGCGCAATTGGTCCCTGGTCTCATACAGGTTGATGGTCAGGGCGCAAAACCCGAATACCAGTACGACAGCCATGGAGAGAAGCCATCGGCTCCTGATGCTATGGCTAAACATGGGAATCATCCGGAACCAGACGGTAACCAATACCTCGTATCGTATCGATATGAACACTTGCTCCGGCAGCTTGCAACTTTCGACGCAGTCGTGATACCAATGCTTCCACAGCATTCAGCGTCACGGTTTCCTGGTGAGAATATATCCGTTCTTCTATATGATCTTTAATGGCAATTCTGGGCGTCGAGCGCAGCAATTCCTCGAGAAGCAACAGTTCGCGTTTAGCCAGCACAACGACTTGTCCGTCTACCGTGACATGACGAGATTGCGGTTCAAAGGAAAGATTACCTTGTACAAGCGTGTCTGACGCACCACCGGAGCGACGCAACACGGCTCTGATACGCGCTTCCAGTTCCGTCACGTCCACGGGCTTCAGTACGTAATCGTCGGCGCCCGCGTTCAGGACAGCGATCTTGCTTTCCAGCGCGTCGCGCGCTGTCAGAACGATGCAGGACGGGAATCGACCATTTGCATTCTT
This sequence comes from Pseudomonadota bacterium, assembly GCA_023422555.1. Lineage (GTDB taxonomy): Bacteria > Pseudomonadota > Gammaproteobacteria > Burkholderiales > Burkholderiaceae_B > Advenella. The sequence goes on along the minus strand of JAFAGQ010000268.1, from coordinate 1,944 downwards.
ACGTTGATCCAATAGCAATTGCAATCCATCCATATCCGGCAAACCCAGATCCAGAATGATTGCATCGTAATAGGTGCTGTTGATCAATGCCACCGCCATTCCGCCGCTGTCGACAGAATCGACCACGAAACCGCGTGACTCCATATGCTCTGTCAAGAGTGATCTTAATTGCTCGTGATCCTCAATAATCAGAAGTTTCATCACTGTCTCGCCGTCATGCCGCTCTAAGAGCGTACTGTATTACCTGAAAAATGGCATTTTAGTCTATATCACATGACGTATGAAATGTTGGCGCGCGGCCGCGATATCCCCCTCAGTATTTTTGAATCTGGATCGACATATCTCAGTAAGCATGCATAGAGAGCTATTTTATTATATTTTTATTATAATATAAGTTATATGTAGACAGCATTATGCATCAAATTATCTACCAGCCCAAGGATTCAAGGCAGTTGACGGGACAATCAGCATCGTAAGTATTGAAGAGGTAAAAAAGAGAGATGAACGCACGTACTGACTTTCAGATAATAAAAGACGGCCACGGCAAACCTGCGTTTGTGGTGATACCTTTCGATCAATTTCAACGCATCCTCCACCCTGTCGACAAGGACAATGGTGTGCCCGCCGAGGTTGTCGATCTGGCCTTTGAAAATAATCGTTCCGCCCTGTGGGCCTGGCGCGAGAATCTGGGGTTGACTCAGCAGGAAATGGCAGCACGCCTGGGCATTACGCAGGCGGCCTATTCTCAGCATGAGAGCAAGAAAACGCTGCGCAAAGTGACCCGTATAAAAATGGCTCGGGCGCTGGGTATTAACGAACAGCAGCTGGATTTTTGATTCAAGTAGATAGCAAACTGCCCTCGCTCGCAATTTATATCGCTCGGCGCTTCTGCGCAGACCGTGCCATAACAAAATCAACACGCAAAAAAATACCGCGCCACCCCCACATGACACCTGTGATATCAGGTGATGCAGAATCAGTGACGCGGTATCCGAACAATAATTAACGCAAGCTTCAGATCAATGACAGTGTCAATGTCTGAATTAATGATTAATTAAGGCCCATCATGCCCCGCAGTTGAGAGAGGTCTTCAGCCAGTACGTTGACGCGGCCGGCAAGCAGCTTGCGGTCGGCTTCGGTGAGTTTCTCGTAGTTTTCGAACTGGTTGTCGCCTTTTTTGTATTTGGCAAGCGTATCGAAAACGACTTTGAAGTTGTCATCGGCTTTTTTGTAGAAAGATTTGTCTTCTTTCTCAATCTGAGGTTTCAGCAGCTGGACAATTTTGTATGCGCCTTCGAAGTTGGCCTGGAAGTCATACAGGTCGGTATGACTGTAGCGATCCTCTTCACCAGAGATTTTCGTTGCAGCCACTTCTTCCATCAGTGCGGCAGCGCCACCCACGACTTTCTCTGGTGGGAATGTCAGGCCGGTCAGACGTTTTTCCAGTTCCTGCACGTCTTTGAGCAGTTTGTCGGCTACAGGCACAACGTCCTTGGTGCTTTTTTGCTCCCACAGCGCATATTCAATGCGGTGGAAACCGGTAAAGCCTGGGTCTTTCTCGGCTTTTTCGTGGTCATCGGCACGTGAGTCGATATCACCGTCAAGGTCGCTGAACAGTTCGGCAACGGGCTCAATACGTTCGTAGCTCATGCGAGTGGTTGGGAAAAGCGTTTTGGCTTTCTCAACATCACCGGCTTTAACTGCATCTGTAAACGCCTTGGTGTCTTTGGCCAGCGTCTGAACATTTTCGATTACGTAGATTTTGTAATCGGAAATGGGGCTGACCAGATCCAGTGGTGAAACTGCAGCCGACGCGTTATGGCAAAAAAGACCCAGCGAAGTCATGGCGGCGAGTAATGGGTATGATGTCTTCATGGCGAACATACTTCCTTTAAAAAATTTGCTCCTTCGCGGGAGCGTTAAGAAATGCGACTGTTTTCCAGC
>JAFAGQ010000387.1 GCA_023422555.1 Pseudomonadota bacterium | reverse complement strand
CGGAGGCGGGTAGGGTTGCTGCAATCATAGGACCTCAGGGTAAGGGCGGAGCCGGTTGTTGAACTCGCAGTGTCAGGATGCGTTCAAAATGCGTAGGATCGTGAGGCTTGAGCGTTTGTGCCGGCCTTGGACGGAAGTAATCATTCAGTCGCGACGTCCAGAATCGCAGTGCTGCTGCGCGCAAAGCGGCAGGCCATAGCAGTTTTTCGTTGTCCGTGAACGGGCGCACCTGCGCATAGGCCGTGAGCCAGGCCTGAACCAGCCAGGGCTGCAGCTGCCCGGTAGTGCGTTCAATACACCAGTCATTGACTGCCACCGCCACGTCAAACAGCCAGGTGTCATGTCCGGCGAAGTAAAAATCGATGATGCCGCCCATGCGCGGTTCGTCATAAGTGCCGTCAAAAAGGACATTGTCACGGAACAAATCGCAGTGGCATGCGCCGGCGGGCAGCGATTTCCAGGCTTCACCTGACTGAACCTCACGCTGCTCCTGCAGGCTGGATTGAAACAGTTCGTTCTGGGTGTCTGTCAAAAACGGGCGAATGGCAGGATAGGTTTGCTCCCACCAATCGAGGCCGCGCAGATTGGGCTGGTACAACGCAAAATCTGCGGCCGCAAGATGCGCCTGCGCCTGAGTCTGGGCGGCGATCCTGCAGTGCTGTACCCCAGGATCGGATTCATAGCCGCCGGCCAGACGGTCAACAATGGCGGCTGGCTTCCCGTTGAGCGTTCCGATGCGTGCGCCATCCTTTCGTGTCTGAGGCATGGGGACTTTGACCTGCCTGCTGGCAAGGGCATGCATCAGCTCAATGTAGAAATTCAGTTGCTCGTGATTGAGCACTTCAAACAGGGTAAGAACGTATTCTCCCTGCGTGGTATTGAGAAAAAAGTTGGTATTTTCAATGCCGGCGGTGATTCCGCGCAGGGAAACAAATTCGCCAAGATCATAGTCGCGCAGGAACTGAGCGGCTTCCTGATTGGTAACGGGAGTAAATACGGCCATGAGTGCAGAAGAGAAGAATTCAATGAATGCCGATCATTTTAGTTCAGGATCATGTCAATTACCCGGCCTCATGCACCGAGTACAAAAGAATCACTGCCCGGTTTTGCTACAATGGAGCCCGTTTCGCGGGTTTGCCTGTCATCTGATGGCTACGCCCGCTCTTTCTCCGAGACCGCCCCATGGCCCTGTTTTCTCCTTTCGAGGCACGCAATAAAATTACGCAGTTTGCCTGGCTGACCAACCGACCTGCGTTTTTTGTATGGGCCATTCTGGTAGGTATCGCGGCCGCGGGCATGACCATTCTGTTTCATATGGCTATCCATTGGGGGCAGCTTCTGACCGGATCCGTGCCCGGTGAAATCGAAACCGTGGTCAGTCGCTGGACGCATACAGAGCGCATTCTTTTTCCCGCAGTGGGTGGTTTTATCGCCGGTACGCTGCTGTGGCTGTCTTCGAAAGTGCGCAAGGATATGAACTCGGATTACATGGAGGCCGTGGCGCTGTCTGACGGGCGGCTCTCTCTGCGCCAGGGCGTATTGCGCGTGCTGTCCTCGCTATCGACAGTGGTCAGCGGTGGTTCCATTGGTCGCGAAGGGGCCATGGTGCACCTGGGTGCGCTGGTGGCCTCGGCCATTGGTCGTTTCCTTGCCTTCAATTCCAACGACATCCGTCTGCTGGTGGCCTGCGGTGCCGCGGCGGGGGTTTCGGCAGCATACAATGCGCCACTGGCGGCGGCTCTTTTTGTGGCAGAGATTGTTCTGGGCACCTTGTCTGTCACGACACTGGGGCCGCTGATCATTTCGGCAGGGGTGGCCAATGTGACCATGCAGCTTACCGGCTATTATCGAATCACCTATGATGTCAAACCCATTTCCCTTTCGATAGACGCCACCTTGTTGCTGCTGGTGTTACTGGGTGTGCTGGCCGGGCTGCTTGCACCACTATTTCTGCGGTTTCTGGACATGATACGGCAGCTATTTCGCAAATCACGTCTGCCATTACCGTTAAGCCTGGCGGCAGGCGGGGCACTGCTGGGGCTGATACTGATTCTGGAGCCCGATGCTGCGGGTAACGGCTTCGGTCCGCTGGAGGATATGCTGACGCAATCCTGGACACTGTCGGCTGTGCTTCTTATGCTGGCCTATAAGGTGCTGGCCACAGGTGCCACCGTCGGTTCAGGAGCGACCGGGGGCGTGTTCACGCCCATGCTGATGGTGGGCGCAAGCGTCGGGCTGATCTTTTTTCAGATACTTTCACTGCTTGTCCCGGAAATTTCAGGCCAGTCCTCGCTGTATATCCTGATCGGAATGGGCGCGTTTCTGGCTGCCGGTACGCACGCACCGCTGATGGCCATCCTGATGGTATTTGAAATGACGCACCGTATCGATCTGGTTCTGCCGCTCATGTTTGCCTGTGTTATTGCAAATGTGGTCAGCAGTCTTTACAGTGCACCTGCCATGTATGGCGTAACGCTGACGCGTGAGCAGACGGCGCGCCTGCGGCGGCAGACGGAAAGTATGACGCTGCACAGCCTGGTGATTGATGCTCAGACTGTCCTGCGCCATGACCAGCCGCTTTCCGATGCCGTAACCATGTTCCAGGATTTTGCGGTACGCTATATCTATATCGTGGATGAAAAAGACCAATATCTTGGCGTACTCTCGAATCAGGAAGTCACCCGATGGTTACTGTCGCAGTCATCGCTGACAACGCCGATATCGGAGCTGATGGTGCAGCCGCAGTTCATCCCGGTGCTGCATCCTGATATGACACTTGGAGAAGGGCTGGAGCTGTTTTTGACTTTTATGGGCGAGCGTCTGCCTGTTTTGCAGTCCAAAGACGAGCCGTTGCTGCTGGGCGTTGTCCGCAAATCGGCCATTT
>JAFAGQ010000371.1 GCA_023422555.1 Pseudomonadota bacterium | reverse complement strand
GTCAACGCAAGAGGATTTATCATTTCATGCGCGAGCGCCACCTTCTGCTATACCGGCATGGCTGTCGACCCGTGAGCCACCGTCGGCATGAAGCAAAGGTAGCTGTGGGTACTAGCAATTCCCGTTGGTGTTCAGATGGATTCGATCTGGGTGGCAACCATCAACGGAATCGATTCGACGCCGCTGGCTGATCTGATGATGCAGGCGGTCGAGTATCGCTTTATACCTGGCCAGACTGTTATCCAGCCTTTCGAATGACACTCGGATCATGGATTTTGCTATACTGCGAGCAGCACTAGGCACTACGCTCGATTGCTTGGCTTAAAACCGGTGGATCACACCTGTCGTTAGCCCACAGAGCAATGGCATGGGCGAGCGCTTTGTAAAAACCTTCAAACGCGATTATGAGAATCTGACCGATCGACCCGATTCGCAAACTGTGATGAGCGCCTTGAAGCGAAGGTTTGAACACTACAGCGAACAGCATCCGTATAGTGCATTGAAATACCTGTCACCCTGACGTTTTAGGGGAACAGCAACAATGTTGAAATAACTAATACTCCTGGCCCTGTATTACAGGGGCGAATCCAGTTGCATAATTGGAGAGATTTTGATTACCAGGTGTTTTAAAGCTGTTACAACTAAAGTTCGCAATATATGCGATAGAGATATATGTTATAAACACGATTTAAGTGGACCCGGCCTCGTCGGGTGGCTCGGCCGAGCGCCTATCCCTCGGACAACTCCAAGCGGATAACGGCACACTTCCGAATCAACTTTGCAATCGCACTTGGATGTGATGCCTCGCTTGCTGACTTCAGGTTAGCCAATCAATGTCTTTTTTTTCTACGTTACGTCGCGAATGGATGATTAATCCTCGCGCTGATATTCTCGCGGGCATCCTCGTTGCCCTTGCCCTTATTCCCGAAGCCATAGGTTTTTCCATCATTGCGGGAGTCGATCCCAGAGTGGGGCTCTATGCGTCGTTCTCAATAGCAGTAATCATATCTTTAGTCGGCGGCAGGCCGGGTATGATTTCTGCCGCGACGGCAGCCGTTGCTGTTTTGGTGGTGCCATTAGTGAAAGATCATGGTGTCGATTATCTTTTTGCCGCCACCGTTCTTATGGGTATCTTTCAAGTTATCGCTGGGTTTCTTCGACTTGATCTATTAATGCAATACGTATCTCGGTCTGTTGTCACAGGGTTCGTGAATGCACTTGCAATCTTAATTTTTATCGCTCAGTTGCCCCAATTGACCAACGTCACATGGGTAACGTATGTCATGGTTGCGGGTGGCTTAGCCGTCATTTATTTGTTCCCACGCTTGAGCAAGGTGGCACCGTCACCTCTGATCGCAATTGTCGTGCTTACGATAATATCGATCTATGGCAACTTGAACGTCAACACCGTCGGTGACATGGGAAAATTGCCTTCGTCACTACCCGTATTCTTGATTCCGGACGTTCCTTTCACTTTTGAAACGTTACAGATCATTTTTCCGTATTCTCTGACCATGGCGGCTGTCGGCTTGCTGGAGACAATGATGACTGCTCAAATTGTTGACGATTTGACGGACACGCCAAGCGACAAGCGGCGGGAGAGTAAAGGTCAGGGTATTGCTAATTTGGTGACTGGTTTTTTGGGGGGAATGGGGGGCTGCGCCATGATCGGACAGTCCGTCATCAACGTGAAGTCCGGTGGTTCAACGCGACTTTCGACATTCGTTGCCGGGTCATTTCTGCTCTTCCTACTTGTGGTTCTGGGGCCACTGGTGGCAAAAATTCCGATGCCTGCGCTGGTTGCTGTCATGATCATGGTGTCTATCGGCACCTTTAGTTGGCGATCAATCCGTAACCTACGCTCACATCCCTGGCAATCATCGGTGGTGATGGTGACGACTGTGGTAGTGGTGGTTTGGACCCATGACCTTGCCCAGGGCGTGTTAGCGGGCGTTTTATTGAGTGGCGTGTTCTTTGCGGGTAAGGTGAAACAGCTGTTTATGGTTACTTCACAGTTGTCTCCAGACGGTTTAACCCGCACATATTATTACGCTGGACAAGTATTCTTTGCATCCACAGAACGATTTTCCGAAGCCATTGATTTTAAAGAAGTCTTAGATCGCGTGGTGCTGGACGTATCAGCTGCGCACTTCTGGGACATCTCTGCTGTTGGCGCTCTCGACAAGGTAGTTACGAAACTGCGACGAGAAGGCACCGCTGTGGATGTGGTTGGACTCAATGATGTCAGTGCCACTATGATTGGACGGTTTGCCATTCTTGACAAGCCACATGCTAACACCCAATCAGCAGGCCACTGACATGTATTGACCGTGTCAAGGACTTCGATTACTAGAATTGGTGCACTTAATCCGGGTTGTTGTCACACAACGATGACTGAATGAATTCGCTGCCAGCGGGTATTTTTTGCCTGAAATAAAAACGCCCCCGCAAATCATGAAGGAAACCGGGGCGACCCGAGTGTGCCTTCGCGAACGTCACTTGGGCAAGTTCGATAGTAATTGACTGATCATCGCAGACAAATACGGAATTACCTGTAAATCGCCCCGGCTTCGGTCTGGTTTCTTTTGGAACGACAGAAACGAAAACGCCTCACTGGAGTTGGGCTCTGTGGGGCGGCAATTGGCCGCACGCCTCTGACTCGCGCACAATCAATTGCTTGGCAATTATATACAAAAACGCCCCGTGACCTGTACGGGAACGCGAGGCGAGTGCACGATGGATAGGTGAATATTCATTCGTACGAGTCAATAATACACCAGTACAAGTTGATTCTCACTAGCTAGTAGTAATTAATTGAAATTGTCGCTCGGTTGGAGTTTCCTTTTGAAGCGAACATAAAGATGATACAAGCAGCCGGGGACTGGCTCAAATGCAGGGTAGCAACAATTATCAATTATGCGCCCAGTTTTTCACAGGCAAACGATGGCGTAAGTCGTTTTTACGGGCTTTCGCTTTGGCCGTTCGAGCATCTGCGGCAACCAGATGAATCTTGGAGTTCCATCCCATTCGGGACTTGCCAATGGCTTGAGGGCCGTTTTTTTAGCTCTCCGGTGCCATCTGGGATGAACCTTGACGTTGGTGGAGTCCATGGACACCGCTTCGATTTTAATGCGCACGATCTGAGCACGCGGCAACTGCTCAAACACCCGATCGAGCACACCGGCCTTGGATGAGCGATTCATGCGCGTGTAGATGGTGTGCCAGTTGCCCTTGAGCTAGAATCAACCCATGCGCCATTCGTATCATCTTCATCTTTGCTCGAAAAGCTCCCCTACTGCAGGCCAGAGTTGAACAGTGATTCATTATCTGTAAATTGCGAGGTACGCGCCGCGCCGGTTTCCTTCATGATTTGCGGGGCGTTTTCGTTTTTACCCTACCGTAGCGAGATTTATACGGGTTAGCCCGTATTGGTTAATTACCACTCAGTTTTGTAATATGAATTTGTAGTGACTCTCTATGTAGATGCATTACCTTATCGCCCCGTGGCTTCTCTCCTGCTGTCACGGGGCGCTTTTGTAATAATGAAGTTGCAATTGATTGTGTAGCAGAGAGGAGTATACAACGCGATTGCGGCTTCGCGTTCCCGTACAGATTGCGAGGTATTTTTGTGTAAAATGGCATTGCAACTGGGATTTGCGCCAGAGAGGATCCTTGTTGCCGCCCCTGAGGACATGAGATCCCTTCAGGGGCGTTTTTGTATATAATCAGTTGGCAATTGATCGCTCGGGGTCAGAGTTGCGCCATCAATTGCCGCCCCGACCATCCTACGGGGCGTTTTTTTGTATCGAGGGTTTATCTCAGTATTGAGAGCTTGATAAAATTTTTCGGCGTAGTGCAGCAGCCAACCCTACTCTTGCGCTGCGTCTTTCCAAGGGAGCAGAGATTGTTCTGGCGGGGGGCTCCCGAGATCATGGGTGGGTTTGGTAAACATGACCGTCGGCTAGCTTAAAAAATAATCACGCAGCCGCAAGAAGGGACCGCTCCCTGGCAAAGACCGAGGGATGTAGCGCCCATTGGTTTGCCTTATAACGAATCCACAGGAAAATCCTACCGTGGTAGTAATGTCATGAACCTCATACTTGCCGGGTTTGCCGATCCGCAATGGTTAACCTTTAACCAGGCCAAGGAGCGCGGTTACTGGATTAATAAGGGAGAAAAGGGTTCTTTGATCCAAACTTTTCGTTTTTATGAAGACAGGCGACTGTGTGACGAGAAGGGCGAAACCGTATCAACCACGCGATCACACCCTTAGAAAGTCTTCGTCTGTCCCATCGCCTCAATGGTCAGGAAGGCAATAGTCGTGCGGGGCAACAAAACAATCGACTCTCGGTCGGCAATGACTATCAGGCCATCCATGAATGGTTATCACTCTATAAAGCTCATACCTGTCAGTCTTATCGCAAAGAGGCCGAACGTCTGTTGCTCTGGTGTCTGTTTTCGCTGCAAAAACCCTTGTCCTCCCTAACCACGCAGGATCTGGCGCTATTTCGGGATTTTTTGTTTAATCCGCAGCCCGCCAGCCTTTGGGTGGCCACCCGCAAATACCCCCGAAC
>JAFAGQ010000248.1 GCA_023422555.1 Pseudomonadota bacterium | reverse complement strand
CAATTGAATTGCCGAGTTTTTTCAGTTCCATTTCCAGCTCCGCGATTTTTGGATCCGGATTGCGGTCACCCACGGTACGCAGGCACGCTGCCTGCTTGCCCAGTTGCATACAGGTATCTTTGGAGCCTCCAATACCAATACCAACAATCGCCGGCTGACAGGCCAGACCACGTTTGCCAAATGCAATCAGACCATCCAGCACAAACCGTTTGATACCGTCTATGCCATCGCCCGGAAACAACATGCGATAGTCGGTGCCAAACAGACCGCCCTTGTGCACAGTTGTGATATCGATCCAGTCTGCATCCGGCTCGAAAGACCAGTCGATCTCCGGTGCATTGATGCCAACGTTGTTATTGTGCTCGGTGCGCCACAGCGGATGCACGCGGTTTGGCCGCAAAGGAATGCTTACCGTCGCATCGGCCGTCGCCTTTCGCAAAGCACGCTCTATGCCAATGAAGCCTGTCTCAACACTGGCGTTATTGCCCATCTTCACGTAGTAGCGTGGCACACCGGTGTCTGCACACATGGGGCGCCGGTCTTTGCTTGCCGCCTCCCAGTTGTCAACCATGGCGTGCAGCACGAAACGTGGCAGCTTGCCCGTTTCGGTCTTTTGCATCGCCTCTATGCCCTGACTGTAATCTTCGGGGATATCGATGGCGGCGCGCTTCATGATTTCCAGCGCAGCCGCTTCGACCGTATTTATATCAATTGCCATATTCTGCCTCCCGCATATAAGTTTGCGATCAAACGCATTGTTCCGCCTCTTCCTGAATCAGGGTATTTCCCGGCGAGACGATATCGAATTTAACCGGTACCATTTCAAGCTTGATTTCACCATCGCGCGCACTGACCTGCGTATACGCCGTGGTATTCAGATCGCCCGTCTCGGGATGATCTTCCCTGAAGTGCGCACCTCGGCTGTCGCAGCGTGCCAGTGCCGACGTAGCTATCACTTTTGAAATCGTCATCAGACTGTCCAGATTGAGCCAGTCGTGCCAGCTCAGATTGAATCTGCGCTGTCCGTCCGCCACACCTATGGTTCGCAAAGCCTCCAGGTGACCGTCCAGACTTTGCAGTCCCTGCTCAATGCCGGCCTGGTTACGCAAAATCCCAACGTCATTCCACATGGTTGCCGAAAGCGCTTCGCGCAGGGGTAACGTCGACTCGGCTTTTCTGGAAAATGGCAGCTCTGCGCGAGCAATGCCGGCCTCAATCACAGACTGGTCCGGATCCTTCCACGCACCATGCTTTCTGACATATTCCGCCATGGAGTCACCGGCAATGCCACCGAAAACAGTGGAGTTGGCAACGCCATTGCCACCCAGCCGGTTGGCACCGTGCACCCCGCCGCAGTCTTCACCTGCCGCAAACAATCCCGCAGAGGCCGTGGAACAGTCCACTTCGAACTCCACGCCTCCCATCAGGTAATGCGCGGTAGGCACCACCTCAACTCGTCCGCCGGCAAGATCAAAGCCACAATCGGCACATCGCTGCACCATGCCGGGGAATGAACGACGAACGTGATCCACGCCCAGATGAGACATTTGTATATAGACGCCGCCCATTGGGCTGGTGCGACCCGCCCGCATTTCAGCGTAGATTCCGCGGCTGACCACATCGCGGGTAGCGCGCTCACCACGTTCGTGATAATTGCTCATGAATCGCTCACCCGCGCCATTGATCAAATGGCCGCCGGCCCCACGCAGTCCTTCTTCCAGGACGGTGCCAGTCATCCGTGTACCCGGTCCGCCCAATAAGCCGGTCGGATGAAACTGAACCATTTCCATGTCACGCAGCTTCAGTCCATAACGCAATGCCATGGCCAGACCGTCGCAGGTCTTTTCTCCGGAAGGTGTGTGATACAGGTACATCGTGGGGCCCGCGCCGGTACTCAGCAAAACGGCCTTGGCCTGAACGTAGCGATACATGCCCGAGCGCATATCAATGAATAACACACCTGCAATACCCGAACCGTCGCGTGCCGGAATCAGCTCAATCGCACGATGCTCTTCAAGCCGGTTGACATCCAGTGCCCTGACTTTTTCCATCAGGCGGTTGATAATCTCGATGCCCGTCAGATCAGATTTGTGCACGGTCCGGTCAAATGTCTGGCCTGCGAAGGCCTTCTGATGCAGCGTGCCGTCCGGATTGCGGTCGAAGAAGCAGCCGATTTCGTTTTCGAGCTCCTGTACACGCTCCACTGCACCATTAACCAGCCGCCAGGCAAGATCCTGGCGCGGCAACCATTTGCCACCCTCGATCGTGTCCATAAAGTGCCGCTCTATCGAGTCACCTTCGGCCAGCGCAACGTTGTACCCGCCTTGTACCATTCGGGTACAGCCGCTTTTACCGATCAGGCCCTTGACCGCTATGGTCACGTCCAGTTCGGGATTGGCCTGTTTGGCATGCAGAGCGGCAAACAACCCGGCCCCGCCACTGCCAAGAATCAGAATATCCGTCTTCAAATTTTCAATTGTCATGATCCGAATACTCCTGAGAGAAAGATCGCGCCGATCAGAACGCTAAAAACCACACTCCAGCTGATCCAGTTCAGACGAATGGATGCCGGAGTCGGCCACTGTACAAATTCGATAACCAGAATGCGCAGGCCGAAAAACAGATGGATAGCCAGCAGCAGGATCAGACCCCACTCGGCAATCTTGACGCCAGGCAGTTCCGAAAATTTGAGAAAACCGTCCAGTTTGTCGACCTGCCCCAGCGCCAGCCCCAGAACATAGAAATGGACTGGCAGGAAGATACCCAGCAACAAACCCGAAATACGGTGTCCTAAAAACGCGAAATAGGCTTTGTGTCGATGAACGCGCTTGACCATTACAATCCTCCTACCGCAATCACGGCGCGCAGACCAAGGAACAGGAACAACAGGCCCAGCACCAATGCCACAATATTGACGGTTTGCGTAGGCATGCGAGCCCACTCTTTAAGGACTTTGCGGATACCGATAGGCGCATGAATGGAAGCGCTGATGACAAACAAGGTATAAAAGGCGATCCATAGCCAGTTTCCTTGTGTGCGCCCCAGAATCTCGCCGGCGCTCAGACCGCCGCGCACCGCGTAGACGATGACACCAATATGGACAAAAATGAACGGCACCATGACCATGGCGGTCAGCCGTTGCAACAGAAACAATTTCATTTCCATGGCTATTTCCCGCTAAAGAGTTCAAACAACGAACGCTTTTTCAGTCCGGCGATACTTCCTGTAGGGCTCAGGCCCACTGGACAATGCTTCATGCAGCTACCCTGCGTATGGCAGGAATTACATCCACCATCTGCCATGGATTTTTTAAGCACCCCTTTTGGATCGGCATGACGTTCGTCATTGACCAGACTCCACGCCCGATTCAAGGCTGCCGGGCCAAGATAATCCTTGTCCCATTCAACAACATCACAGGCGGCATAACAGACGGCACAATTGATGCATTCAATGGCCGCGTCCGCCTGCTTTCTGGCCTTGCTGGCGGGATCCACCAATGCTGGTCTGTCCTGACGGGTCCGGGTCCCAATGAACTCACCGCCGGCCCTTTTCCACTTATCAAAAAACTCGGTCATATCAACCACCAGGTCTTTGACACGTGGCATATTTCTTAATGGTTCAAGCTGGATGACGCCGTTTTCGACAACGTTCTTTACATGACTGCGGCATGTCCATCTTGGCTTGCCGTTAACCGTCATGGCACAACTCCCGCAAACACCGACCCGACAGGAGAAGCGGTAAGCCAGCGTTGGATCAACCTGTCGCTGTATTTCCGTTACCACGTCCAGTACCGTCTGGTTCTCTCGCGACGGAATATGATAAGTGACATACTCACCGCTCTCTTCGCCACGCCAGATCTTTACCGTTAGCATCTTTTCCATTTCACACCTTTCCAAACACTGATATCCGCCGAATTGCCCGCTTACATGGACTCGATCTTCTGTTCGGCAATCACTTTTTTCCAGAAAACCGATTCTTTTTCTACTCGTTCATTCATATAAGCGGGACCAGCCGTTGCTGGTTCCAGCCCCAACTCCTTGAATTTTTTCTTCATGCGCTCAGAGGCAATTGCGGTTGTAATGCCTTTTTCGATGCGCTGAACCACGTCGTTCGGCGTGCCTTTGGGAACGACAATGCCGAACCATCCGATCACATCAAAATCCTTGCCCGTCTGCTCTTTCACCGTGGGCACGTTTGGCAGACTTTTTGAGCGATCGGCACCCGTGACGGCAATGCCCTTGATTTCGCCGGACTTCACGAAAGGCAGCGCCGCAGACAGATTGGCGGTAATGGCCTGGATTTGTCCGCCGACCAGATCGGTCAGCGCTGCCGACTCGCCACCATAGGGAATGTGCGTCAGGTTGGCACCCGTGGCATTCAGAATGGCTTCAAATGCCATATGCCCCTGGCTGCCGACACCCGCAGAGCCGAAATTGGTTGCCGCGCCATTCTTTTTCGCGAAAGCAAGAAAGGATTTCAGATTGTCTGCCGGAACGTTTTTATTGATACCCAGAAGTAAAGGGCCTGTGGTGACGACGCTCACCGGCTGAAAATCTGCAACCGCATACGGCAGTTTCTTGTACAGATAAGGATTGACGGTGAACATGCTGCCGGAAATCATCAGCATGGAGTATCCGTCAGCTTTGCTGCGCGCCACCTGCGAGGCTCCTACCGCACCGCCAGCTCCCACTTTGTTTTCGACCACTACGCTTTGGCCCCATTGGTCGCCAAGCTCCTGTCCGAGGACGCGGGCGATAATATCGGTGGCGCCACCGGCGGCAAATGGCACAACCAGTCGGACCGGCTGTTGTGGCCACTGCGCGGCTTGCGCGGCAGTGGCCAGCGTACAGGCCAGAAAAAAACCTGCGCATCGTTTCAAAAACTGTCCTCCATTGATTCGGGTATTCATCTTGTCTCGTCCTTTTCGTTTGACGCTGTGAGAAAACAGGATTGGCAGATCAACCCTGCCACTTGAAATTCACTCTCCTGAAAACAGGAGCACATCGCGTTTTTGTTTGATTATTCTTCAAATTTAATTTAAAGTAAAAGCAATAATTTTTTATTTATTTAAAATTAAATTTTAAATATTATGATCACATTGCGCACATTCAATGTATTCGTCGCAGTCGCAGAATGCGGCTCGTACACGGCAGCGGGAAAGAAAATCGGGCTTACCTCTGCAGCCGTCGGGCAGCAGATCAAGACCATGGAAGACTCGTTGGAAACGCCGTTGTTTCACAAGAACGGGCATCAGCTCGTGCTCAATCACTATGGCGAAAGCATGCTGAAAGACGTGCAGGAATTGCTGGTCAAATATGAAGAAATAATTCGTAGTGGTGACAACAGGCAGGGACAGCTGACGGGCACCGTTCATATTGGCGCGCTCATATCCAGTTTGATGGGATCATTCTCCGATGCGCTGTGGGCCATCCGTAAAAACAATCCTGATCTGGATGTTAAAGTGTTTGCAGGTCAGTCCGGGGACTTCGCACATAAAATTACCAGCGGTCAGCTTGATGCGGCCATTGCCACCGAACCGCCGGAATACGCATACAAACAACTGATCTGGACCCCGCTTTACGCGGAGCCGATGATTCTGATTATTCCACGCAAGCCGTTTTTCACGCTGACTGATCAGACAGACGAAACCTCAATCGATATTCTGAATCACGCGCCCTTCATTCATTTTGATCAGATGACCTGGACAGGCATCCTCATTCGCCAGACTTTGAAAAAGCTGGCCGTCAGCGTGGACATTCAAATGGAGATGAATTCGATAGAAGCCATTATCGAACTGGTGCGCCAGGGATACGGTGTATCCATTGTTCCCAAGCTGGCCAACCTGGACTGGGAGCAGGACGAAAAGCTGCAGTTCGTTGACTTATCACATACGAAAATCACCCGCCGTATTGGTATCCTGGAAAGGAAATTCCATCACCGCAGCAACTTTACAGAAGCCATCAGAAATCATTTTCGTCACGCAGGCGATGAACTTACGGGGTGAGCAGAGGTGTCCTTATCTGAATTATCTATGACCTGGACTCAGCTTCATGTTCAGAGAGACATCCCATTGGCCAGTTGCCGCAAGGCCCTCAGCAGCATAACATTGCACTTTATTGCAAAGGAAATATTATGCATACAGGTCAATGCTTATGCGGCGCAGTAACGGTATCGACTGCGAAACCGGTAGATAAAATCAGAGTCTGTCATTGCAGTTTGTGCCAGAAATGGCATGGCGGCCCTGGCTTTAATGTGGCTTGCGGCAGTGACCTGCATATTGCAGGGGCGGAGGCAATATCAACTTATGCGCACACCTTTGCTGGTGAACGGGCCTTTTGCATGCACTGCGGCACGCATCTTTTTTATCACGCATTCAACCCGTCTACCTATTTCGTATCTGCATCCCTTTTTGAAAAAAGCAAACATGCGACGCTGACTATTCAATTTTATACGGACAGCAAGCCGGAATATTATAATTTTGTTGAGAAAACGGAGATGCTGACTGAGCAGGATATCGCAAAGAATAAGGGATTCAGTTCCGATGATTCCAGCGATCACAGTTGCGATTGAATTTCAGACACTTCCATTCCCTGTATCGCAGGGCGAATCCAGCCTCTGATATATTTCACATGACATTACAACGATAATTGCCCATGCCGCAAAGTTCACCACCTCCGCAACCGCCTGTTTTTAGTCTGGCCTCACTTTTTAGACTGAGGCCTGCCGGCCGACGCTGGCCATTTGCCGCTCGCGCCGCCATTTGCATGGGGGTGCCGGTTCTGGCCGGATGGCTGTCCGGAAATCTGGCCGCCGGCCTCGTTTCCACGCTCGGCGCCTTTACCGTGCTCTATGGAAGTGACCGCCCCTTTATTAACAGGGCAAGCTATCTGGCTGTCATTGCCCTGTGCTTTGCACTGGCTGTCATGTTGGGGGTCTGGGCCGCGGAAACGCCTATCCTGGTGGTTCCGGTCATTGTCATTATCGCCATGACTTCCACCTTCCTGTGTAATGCCCTAAGGACAGGGCCGCCGGGCGCGTATATGTTCGCGCTTAGCTGTGCAGCAGGGACCAGCATTCCTACTGGTCATTTGTCGATACTGCAGGTGGGGCTGCTCGTTTTTGCGGGCGGCGCTTTTGCATGGCTGGCGCATATGGTGGGCATGTTTTTTCATCCACAAGGCCCGGAACGGGCGGCCGTCATCACCGCAGCAAATACCACTGCCAGTTTCGCGAAGGCTATTAATACCCCCGACGAAGATAAAGTTCGTCATCATGCCGCACTGGCGCTGCACCAGGCGTGGGCGGCACTGGTCAGTCACCAGCCGTCCCGGCTGCGACCCGGCTCTGCTGTGCGCAGACTTCGTGCCCTTAATCGACAATTGCATCTGTTATTTGCCAACTTATTGAATATTTCCGGACCAGGCGATGCGTCCATTAAGCACATCGCGAGCGAAGCCATTGACATCGCCGACAAGGCAAAATCAAAGAAAGAGAAAGATGAACCGGCCCAGCCTGATGTCATCCCGCTAGGCCATCACAGTCCGCTGGAAACAATACGGGATAATCTCAAGCTCTCATCCCCACCTCTGTTGGCAGCCATCCGCGTTGGTATTGCAACTGCGATTGCCGGCGCTCTGGGCATGAAGCTGGGCCTGGAACGCGCCTACTGGGTAATGGCTTCAGCCGTGCTGATTCTGCATCAGGGACTCAACTGGAAGCGCAGCCTGCAGCGTGGTGTTGAGCGGATGGTGGGCACCTTGATAGGTCTGTTACTGGCCGGAGGCGTACTTGCCATTTATCCACAAGGTCTGTGGCTGGTTATTACGCTCATGATATTGCAGTTCAGCATTGAAATGCTCGTCGT
>JAFAGQ010000247.1 GCA_023422555.1 Pseudomonadota bacterium | reverse complement strand
GAAATAAGTTATAGTATATTGATTCGTCTAAAGACAGTAACGGCCTCTCGTGCCCGTTCGCAAGCGTAAGGATATACATGAAATCGTTCATCAAGTTGCTCATTTTGCTGGCAGTTGCAGCAGCCATTGCCTTTGGCGCATGGAAAATTGTTGAGACAACGCTTTTTAATGACGACGATGTCGAGCCACCCCAGCAAACCGAATTGAATCAGCCCCCTCCTCAGCCAGCGCCTCCCAAACAGGAAGATCCGTATCAGAATGCACAGGGCGATGATGCCAGCACTGACAGTGCGCCGGCCACACTCACTTGCGCAGACGCAAGCAAAGTTATCGGCAGTCTTTACGATATGCGTGTCCAGGGCAAGACCCAGGAAGAGGCCAACGAAGCGGTCAGCAATAACGATTCCATTCCGGATGAACGGGTATCTTCATTTATCGAGTTTGTGAACCTGCTGTGGGCCACACCGAAAGAGAAAATCGCCGATAAATCTCGGTTCATCAAAGACTTTTCGGCCAATTGCGAGAAGCTGAGCCAGGATACCCCAGCCGCTGGCTCCCAGGCACCGGCCGCACAATAAATCCTGTTGTGATGGGCACTGTACAGGTTAAGATAGTGCCCCTAGGTCAATAATGACCTCTTCCCGGCGTCCGCGCTCAGCAAAAACAGCTTGCTTTATGCTGGAGACCGGGCGCTTTACCTTTCCCTCTTTCACAGCCGATCCAGGCTGCTTCATGACGAAAACCGGATGCGTTACGCGCCCTGCGCAGCGGGGCGTGCAGGATTTTTCGTTTGGGTCGCGTCAGTATCAGTCTGATACCCGGTATTGATCTCTGTTGCCACCTGATCCATTGAGCGAGCCGGCAGGAAAGAATGTGCCTGCGCCAGCGGCCAGCAGATCTCAAAAATTCGCAGGCGGTAATTGCCTTTCAACAGATCGCCCTGCTCCAGCTCCGGATAGATCGCCGATAGCAGCTTTACCTCTGAACTGGAGACGCGCCGTACCACGTGATGCGCACGAAGCTGTCCGGGATGGGTCAGGCCGGCAGCCTGCAGCAGCTCACCCAGTGCCTGCAGCGAATTGCGATGAAAATTCATGACACGCTCGGCTTTGTCGGGCACCACAATGGCACGCTGCCGCGACGGATCCTGCGTCGCCACGCCAGACGGACACTTGTCGGTATGACAGGCCTGCGCCTGAATACAGCCAACAGAGAACATAAAGCCACGGGCGCTATTGCACCAGTCTGCCCCCAGAGCCAGGGTTCTGAGCATATCGAAGGCAGTGATAATCTTGCCCGAGGCCCCTATTTTGATTCGGTTACGCAGGCCCACCCCCACGAGCGCATTGTGCACCATGCGTAAGGCTTCCTTAAGTGGAACGCCCATATGATCAACAAATTCGACAGGTGCAGCCCCCGTTCCTCCTTCTGATCCGTCAACCACAATGAAGTCGGGCGTAATTTTGGTTTCAACCATTGCCTTGACGATGCCAAACCATTCCCATGGATGCCCGACACAAAGCTTGAAACCGACAGGTTTGCCCCCTGACAGCCTGCGCAGGCGCTCGACAAACTGCAATAGTTGCGCGGGGGTGGAGAATTCGGAATGCGCCGATGGGGAGTCACAATCAACACCAGGTGTGACGCCGCGTACTTCAGCAATCTCCGGCGTTACTTTTGCACCGGGCAGGATCCCGCCATGACCGGGCTTGGCACCCTGAGACAGCTTGATCTCAATCATTTTGACATTGGGCAGTGTAGCCTTCCTGACGAATTCGCTTTCCGAAAAGCGACCGTTTTCATCGCGACAGCCGAAATAACCCGAACCGATATTCCAGATCAGATCGCCACCATTTTCCAGATGGTAACGGCTGATGCCCCCTTCTCCCGTGTCGTGAGCAAATCCGCCCGCCTTCGCTCCGCGATTCAGGGCTCGAATGGCATTGGCCGACAGTGCACCAAAGCTCATCGCAGAGATATTGAAGACGGACAGATCATAAGGCTGGCTGCACTGCCCCTCACCTACGGTGATACGAAAGTTGCGATCCGGAATATGGCTGGGCACCATGGAGTGATTCACCCATTCATAATCCTCTCCGTATACGTTCTCGATGGTACCGAACGGGCGTTTGTCGATCTGCTGTTTCGCTCGTTGATAAACAATGGAGCGCTGCGCCCGCGAGAATGGCAGGCTGTCTGTGTCGCTTTCGATAAAATACTGGCGCATTTCAGGGCGAATGAACTCCAGCAAAAACCGAAGATTCCCGATCACCGGATAATTGCGTTTGATCGAATGCGCATGCTGCAGCAAATCGTAAATTCCCAGCAGCGAAAGCAGCAGACAGGCTACAGCAGCCACATACCAGCCGTTGCCACCAACAGCACCCAGCCAAAAGAAAATTATTGCGCCTGCAATAACGAGAAAAAATGCCAGAAAACGGACAGGAAACAGCGACGCCATGACATCCCTTTTTTATTTAGATTCGGATACTTGAGTATATAGCGGCTTTGTGAAGATTGACCGCATAAAAATGCCAATTGAAATTACCCGTCGCGCAGGATGGTGCAATCACAAATGTGACAGGCGTTAAAAAGCCTCGCCGCAGGGCGAGGCTCTTATTGCCACATGCCGTTTGGCGGCAGTGCTGTGGCTTTGCGTATCAGCGCAAATTACTTGGCTGCTGTACTTGGCGCAATGGCTTCTACAACAGAACCGGCAACCTGATCATCACGCACCATGAACAGGAAATCGTTGTTCTGGCGAATACCTGTCAGAGAAGCCAGCTGACCACCAACAGTGGTTGCGTAGCCCTGATCTTTAGGTGCAGCATTCAATGCTGCCACACCAGCGGGATTCAAAGACAGTTTCACAAAAGAACGTCCCTGGCTGTCACGCACGCGATCTACACTGGTCAGATTGGCACGTGAGATGATTGGTGTTTTGCTGACATAAATAGTCTGTTTCTCACTCAGCTTAACAGGACGATAACTTTTGATGACTTTGTCAGAAGCCAGGAATACGTCTACCGCAGTTCCCTGGGCAGCAGGCGTCTGTGCCGTGGTACCGGGATTGCTTTCGGTACCGGTTTTCATTGTGTTACATCCAGCCAGAACTGCAGCCAGAGGAAGCACAACCAACGCAACTTTTCTGGATAATTTCATAGTAATTCCTATTTAAAACCTATTTGAGAACAACTTCGCATAAAGTCGTCCTTTTACGTTACAACAGATTTGCATAAAAAACAACGCGCAATTGTTAATATTAATCATAGCAAAACCGCGTATCGCAAAAGGACTTAAGGGGCTAAAGGATTAGCAGCCGCCTTATCACCTTATTATTTTGTACCGCGAATGATATCGGCAGCTGTTTTGGCATTCTGCAGGGTGGCCATAGGCAACAGCAATACGCCATCATCCACTGCGCCAGGTGACGCAGTCGTTGTTGAGAACACAGCATCGTTCAGGCTGGCAATGACCATTTTGCCCTTAGCGATTTTGCCAGTGATTTCAGCATTCAGCTTGCGAGTGCCTTCGGGAGTCAGGCGCAGACCCAATGCAGGACGATCCCCCGCTTTGGTAACGAAGACTTTTTTCACATCAGTCTGAGTAAGGACCGGGCCGACAGCGAGGAACGTTTGAGCACCAACCTGCAATGGCGTCGTTTTAGCTGGTACGACCTGGGTAGTTTTCTTGCCGCGTGCGCCAGTACGAATGGTTGTTTTTGGCTGCTCGGTAGAGCCGACGTAGATTTCCAGATTGCCTGCACCGGTTTTTTGAACTGTGCCGGAAATGCTGCCAGGACGGGCCTGTGTAGCAGGAACCGTTGCGGGTTCTTTCTTCTCGAAGACGCTGCAGCCGGCAAGTGCGGCTGCCACCGCTGCGACGGTAACAACTGTTGTTAGTTTCATAATTTGCCTTTCTCACAAAGATAAAAAAATACTGCAAAAACGGATAAGCAGAATCTTTTGCCTGTCTCATTTAATCATTTACATCTGCCAATTTCATTGCAAAATGTGAATGACGCCACTTGAGACAGGCGAAAAACGTTCGGGGGGAGAGTCACGCATGGCATCGGCCATCACAAATGTGAAGTGCTGCATCGCAACGTTCAATGAAAGTAACCTCTGCATTTGTCACTGTCCGACAAATTGATAGTATTGGTCCCTGGAATCAGTCTGATTTTTTTGGCGAGCAGACCGCCGTACTGCACTGCACCTGAAAACGGTTTTGTGTCCATCCAGTAAAGACGAGTTGTCAGATAATAATCGCCGGCAGGTACGTTGGTGAACGCAAACTGACCAAAGGAATTGGTTTTGGAGGCATAGGCTCTGGCTGCGTATCGCGGATCGGGCTTGCCCACCAGGACATTGCCGCTGCGGCATACCACATCAAACCATTGATTGCTGAGCGCGGAAACCGGATTGAGGACAACATCAACGTATGAACCGCTGCGCTCACCACCGTTGACGGCGTCATAGATAAAGGTTCGCCCAACCAGCATGGTAGGCTGACCCATTGGCTGAGTATACGCGCTGTCCTCGTAAACGATCCTTTGAACCTGTTTGCGCGGTGAGTGGCTGATTGAATGGTCTCTTCCACCAGTTTTTGTGGAGGAGCAACCGGCCAGCGCGATCGCTGCAATGGTCATTAGGAATATGTGAGTTGAACGCGACATGAACACCTGTACCGAGCCAAATTGAGTAGTCCGCCTATCATAGACTAACTCCAACACAATTACACTGCAAATATAAAAATAAGCGCAAAGTCCGGGAGGAACTTGACAGCGGTGCTCCGCAATAATCGACCGGTCGAACCGGAGTCACATGATGCTCTGGTCACGTAACATTACATCTGAAATATACGATTACATTATGAAGGAATGTCGCCGAATCTGTGTGTTCTTTCAGTGCAACATTGCAGGTCGTGACATCTGACGAGAATGAAATATGAGCCGGAATGGGTCTTAATCATTCCGGCCCGTATCTGCCTTAAATCTTCTCGGCCAGTTCTGCGGCAAGACCGATATAACTACGAGGCGTCATTTCCAGCAGACGCTGCTTCGCATCTTCGGGTAATTCCAGACCTTCAATAAAGGTACGCAGCGCTTCCTGTGTAATGCCGCGACCACGAGTCAGTGCTTTCAATTGTTCGTATGGCTCGGGCAGGCCGTGACGACGCATGACCGTTTGTACCGGTTCAGCCAGCACTTCCCAGCATTGATCAATGTCGCGATCGATTGCCTGCGGATTCAGTTCAAGCTTGCCCAGACCTTTGCTGCAGGAATCCCACGCCACCATGCAATATCCAAGCGCCACGCCCAGGTTGCGCAGCACTGTTGAATCGGTCAGGTCGCGCTGCCATCTGGAAACAGGCAGTTTCTCGGATAGGTGTTTCAGCACCGCATTGGCAAGGCCGATATTGCCTTCCGAATTTTCAAAATCAATGGGGTTGACCTTATGCGGCATGGTAGACGAACCCACCTCACCTTCGCGCAGGCGTTGCTTGAAATAGCCCAGCGCAATATAACCCCAGATATCGCGATTCAGATCCAGCAGAATGGTGTTGGCACGTGCGATGGCATCAAAGAGTGAGGCCATCCAGTCATGCGGCTCAATCTGGATCGTGTATGGGTTTTGTGTCAGACCCAGCTGCGCCAGCACTTTTTTGCTGATTTCCGGCCAGTTCAGTTCCGGATAGGCTGAGTAATGAGCGTTGTAGTTGCCGGTAGCGCCATTGAGTTTTGCCAGCGGCACAACGGCAGAAATAGCGGCAATCGCGTTTTCCAGTCTTGCAGCCACATTGGCAAACTCTTTGCCCATTGTTGTGGGGCTGGCAGGCTGACCGTGAGTTCTGGCCAGCAACGGCTGCTGAGCAAACTGATGCGCGTATTGTTTCAGAGTAGACAACAGTGTCTGCAGCGCCGGCACCAGAACCTGGTCCCGTGAACGAGTGAGCATCAGGGCGTGAGATGTGTTATTGATATCTTCAGACGTGCATGCAAAGTGAATGAATTCAGCCGCTGCAGACAATTCCTGATTGCCCGCCGCTTTTTCCTTGAGCCAGTATTCCACAGCCTTCACATCGTGATTGGTTTTTTTCTCGATGTCTTTGATACGCTGCACATCCGACTCACTGAAGGCATCAATCCAGCCGCGCAAGGTTTTTTCTGCCTCTTCGGAGAACGCAGGCAGTTCGGGGAGCCCGGAATGGGAAAGCGCAATCAGCCACGAAACTTCAACCTCTACACGGTGAGCCATAAAGCCGGCTTCTGACAGAAAAGGACGCAGCGCCGTTCCTCGTGAAGCATATCGTCCATCAAGCGGAGACAAGGCGTTGAGCGGCGTAATCGAATCGGAAATTTGCATAATTAAAAATCAGTTTGAGTGAAAATAAGTCGACGTCTGGCGTCGCTTCAGGTAAGTGTGCCGTTACTTCAGGTAATAATGCCGCCGCCCAGACAGATATCTCCGTCATAAAGAACGCTGGACTGGCCCGGTGTAACCGCCCATTGCGGTTGTGAAAATCGCAAATGTAATTGCGACATGTCTTTGGGTGCCAGCAGCTCGCAAGCCGCATCGGCCTGGCGATAGCGGGTTTTGGCGCCGTATTGCCCGATTTCTGGTGCGTGGCCAGCCACCCAGCTCACGTCGTCGGCCGTGACTTCGTTCTGCAACAGCCATGGATGATCATGGCCCGATACGACATACAGAACGTTATTCTTCAGATCCTTGCGGGCCACATACCAGGCGTCTGCAATGCCATCCTCATTCTGTCTGCCTTTGATCCCACCGATCCCCAGACCTTTGCGCTGACCCAGAGTATAAAAGGCCAGACCATGATGCTCGCCGATCTGCTGGCCATCGTCGGTCAGAATCGGGCCGGGATTGGTGGGCAGATATCGGTTGAGGAATTCGCGAAACGGCCGTTCGCCAATGAAGCAGATCCCTGTGGAATCTTTTTTCGCCGCGTTGGGCAGACCCAGTTTGTGCGCGATCTTTCGTACTTCAGTCTTGTTGATTTCCCCCAGCGGAAACATGGCTTTGGACAACTGCGACTGATTCAGACGATGCAGGAAATAGCTTTGATCCTTGCTGGCGTCAAGTCCCTTGAGCAGTTCGTAGCGGGTCGCCCCGCCCTCTTTCACCGCGCGCACACGCGCATAGTGACCAGTGGCGATATAATCGGCGCCCAGGGTGACAGCGTGATCCAGAAAGGCCTTGAACTTGATTTCGGCGTTACACAACACGTCCGGATTGGGCGTGCGGCCAGCAGAATATTCCCGCAGGAATTCGGAGAAAACACGATCTTTGTAGTCGGCAGAAAAATTGACGGCTTCGATATCTACGCCGACCAGATCCGCAACGCTGGCGGCGTCCAGCCAGTCCTGCCGGGTAGAACAGTACTCGGAATCGTCATCGTCTTCCCAGTTTTTCATGAAAAGACCGACAACGTCGTAGCCCTGCTCTTTGAGCAGCCATGCGCTGACCGAGGAGTCTACTCCCCCGGACATTCCCACCACAACGCGAGGTTTTACAAATGTTTGTTCAGTCATGGGCAGTATTTTACCGCCCCGGCCGGGTTTACGGGAAAAACAGGGGCTTTGCGCCGCTTAAGGTGGCGCAATTGTCCCGGTCTCAGGCACTCAACGCTTCATCCACCACTTCGACCCAGTGCCTGACCGGCGTCTCCGTTCCCGTTTGCAGGTGTGACATGCAGCCCATGTTGGACGTAATGATGACCTCGGGTGACGCAACGGCAATGGAAGCGAGCTTGCGGTCACGCAGACCCGTGGCAATTTCCGGCTGCAGCACAGAATATGTACCTGCAGAACCACAACACAGATTCGCCTCACCGAAAGCTTTCAGGTCAAAGCCCAGCTCGGCCAGCATGGATTCGGTCTGCGGACGCAGTCCCTGCCAGTGCTGTAGCGTACAAGGAGGGTGAAAGGCAGCCGCAGGCAGCGGTTTGCGAAGTTTCTCTTTGAGAATACCCGCTTCGGGCGCAATCACTTCTGCAATATCCTTGACGTGCTGAACCAGATAGCGAGCTTTTTCGGCGTATTCAGGTTCATTACGCAGATAAAACGGATATTCCTTGACGAAGGCACCACAGCCCGAGGCGTTCATGATGACGGCCTCTACCTTACCCGATTCAAGCAGGGGCACCCAGGCATCGATATTTGATTTCATTTGTGAAATGCTGTGTTCCTGTTTGTCCAGGTGAAAATTCACGGCACCGCAGCATGTATTGCGACTCAAATCCACAGATGAAATACCGACAGCATCCAGAATGCGAATGGTTGCAGCATCGATGGACGGCATAAGCGCGGGTTGAACACAGCCCAGAGGTACCAGCATTTTCCGCTTATGCTGCGACGCCGGCAGTTTCCCTGCCGGACGCGATTCGGGCAATTTGGCTGCAAGCGTGGCAGGAAGAAACGACTTAACCATGCGTCCAAACCGAACCGCTGGTGCGAAGAGTGGTGAGGTCAGGCCGTAGGCAAGCAGGGTACGCTTGATCTGGTCCCCTGCCTTGCGCGGCACTCTTTCCGCAACCAGTTCACGACCGATATCGACCAGGTGGCCATACTGCACACCCGACGGACAGGTGGTCTCGCAATTGTGACAGGTCAGACACTGATCCAGATGCTTCTGCGTAATGCTGGTGGGTTCCTTGCCTTCAACAATTTCCTTGATCAGATAAATTCGGCCGCGCGGACTATCGCGCTCGTCGCCGAGAATCTGATAGCTCGGACAGGTCGCAGAACAGAATCCACAATGCACACACTTGCGCAGGATCGCGTCAACTTCTTCGCCATAGCTGCTGTTTTTTGCCCAGTCGGCAAGATTGGTCTGCATAATTCGCTAAAGATTCCTGAGTAACCGGTCTGAGTAGAATGTACCCAGTGGATCGAGATTGCTTTTCAGACGGCGGGTAATGCCTGCAACGCCTTCACTGACAGGCTGGAAAACGCCATCAGCAGGCTGACTGGTTCCGGGGCCTGCCCGAAACAGGGTTGCATGGCCACCGCGCTGAGCTGCTGCGTGACGGATATTTGTCACATCACTGACCTGACGAAGCCAGCGTTGCGCTCCGCCCCACTCCAGCAACTGCACTGTATCGCTCACGGAATCGGCCAGGGGTGGCACACTGACCCGCCAGACGGTGTCGGCAAAAAACGGATGCGTCTGTTCTCTTAAAGACAACCACAGCCGGCTGGCTGCCTCCGGCTCAATCAGATCGCCACCAACCACATCGCGTGCCTGTCTGACTGCCGGTTCGGCGCCCGACAGGCGAACGTACAGTGTTCCATCCTGTGAGTCATCCTGTGGAATCCAGGCAGACGCGCTGATACCCAGCGCCTTCGCATGCCATGTTCGAAAGCATTCACAGGCCTCCCGGATCGTGCATTGACGCGCAACCGTGATTTCACAGATTGGCTTGGGCAGTACCTTGAACGAGATTTCCAGAATGACGCCGAATACGCCCATGGATCCGGTCAGAAGCCGCGACATGTCGTAACCCGCCACGTTTTTCATCACGGTTCCGCCAAAATGCAATTCCTGCCCTTCGGCATTAAGCAGAACGGTACCAAGCACAAAATCACTGGCGCCACCAGCAGCCATGCGTCCCGGTCCGGCCAGGCCCGTCGCAATGGCGCCGCCGATGGTCGCGTTCTCTCCGAAATGCGGAGGCTCCCAGGCAAGCCGCTGATTCTTTTCGTCAAGCGCTGCTTCAATTTCTCTTAATGGCGTGCCGCAACGGGCAGTCATTACCAGTTCTGTCGGCTCATAACTGCTGATTCCCGAATACGACGTCACGTCGAGTTCGACCAGGTTATCGCTATTGTTGATCGCATTGCCATAAAACGATTTGGTACCGCCGCCGCGTATGACGATTTGCCTGCGTCCTGCAACAGCTGCAGCAATCTGCTCTGTCAGATCTTCTTTGATGAATTTCATAATGATCAGAACCGTTCAATATCGGGAAAAGCAATCTGTCCGCCGTGGACATGCATGCGGCCATACTCGGCGCAGCGATTCAGGGTAGGAATCTGTTTGGTAGGATTGAGCAGCATGTCCGGATCAAAGGCGCGTTTGAGCGCCGTAAAGGCATCGAGCTCTTCGCGCGTGAACTGCGAGCACATCTGGTTGATTTTTTCCAGTCCGACACCGTGTTCGCCCGTGACCGTTCCGCCTACTTTGATACAGAGTTCCAGAATCTCGGTACCGAAATCCTCTGCGCGACGAACCGAATCGGGATCGTTGGCATCAAACAGGATCAGGGGATGCAGATTTCCGTCGCCTGCATGAAAGACGTTGGCGCAGCCCATCTGGTATTTTTCTTCCATTTTCGTCATTTCACTCAGCACGTAAGCGAGCTGACTTTTGGGGATGGTGCCGTCCATGCAGTAGTAGTCAGGAGAAATACGACCGGCGGCCGGAAACGCATTTTTGCGACCTGCCCAGAAGCGCAGGCGCTCCTGTTCGGACTGAGACACCTGCAGGCGCGTTGCACCGCAATCGGAGAAGACTTTCTCCATGCGACCGATTTCGTCTTCCACTTCGGTTTCCGTTCCGTCAGACTCACACAACAGAATCGCCTCGGCCTCCAGGTCGTAACCTGCTTTCACAAATGGTTCCACCATACGCGTTGCCCGCTTGTCCATCATCTCCAGTCCGGCTGGAATAATGCCTGCACCGATAATATTTTTGACGGCTTCGCCGGCCGCTTCGACCGATGCAAAGCTGGCCATGACAACGCGCGCCACTTGTGGCTTGGGAATGAGCTTGACCTTGACCTCGGTCACAATGCCAAGCATACCTTCGGAACCGATAAACGCCGGCAGCAGATTCAGTCCTGGTGCATCGGGCGCATCAGTGCCAAGTTCGATGATTTCGCCTTCGATGGTCACGATACGCAGGCGGATGACGTTATGCACCGTCAGACCATATTTGAGGCAGTGAACACCGCCGGCATTTTCGGCGATATTACCGCCGATGGAACAGGCGATCTGGCTGGATGGATCTGGTGCGTAATAAAGACCGTAAGCCGCCGCCGCTTCTGAGACAGCCAGGTTTCGGACACCGGGTTCAACAATGGCTGTCGCCGCGACCGGATCAATGTGTTTGATGCGATTCAGTTTTGAGACGCCCAGCAGAACGCCCTGTGAATGTGGAGTGGCACCGCCGGACAAACCGGTGCCTGCGCCGCGGGGGACCACGGGCACGCCCAGCTTCCTGCATGTTTTCAGCGTGTGAATAATCTGTTCTTCATTCTCTGGAAGTACCACAATACCGGGTATTTCCTTGAACAGTGTCAGACCATCACACTCGAAAGGTCTTTTTTCTTCAAGACGGGACAGCACGCAGTGCGCCGGCAAGCCAAGGTGCAATTCGGCGATAAGATCTGAAAAATCCGGAACGCTTTCCGCAAGCTGCGGAGCATGCGCAAGCTCGGCACTTACATCCATGTCAAACCTTTTTAAAGAGGACTGATACAACAGGAAAGTATACCTTGCCCGGGCCGGGACAGAAACGTGATTAACCCTAATGATTATTGACTATGGCGCTAAAGCAAAATGACTTCGGTGCACATAATGACAGCACATGTGAACGTCAGTACGCTCCTTCGCATCGTTCACACGCCAACAACGAAATCGTTGCTGGCGTATTCCGTGTCAGCCGTTCATCTCGGTTTTGAGTTCGCGTCGTGTACGGACCGCTTTGGCCAGCCGTTCCAGAACCTCTACCGATGTCTCCCATCCGATGCAGCCATCAGTGATGCTTTGACCGTAGGTCAGCTCAACACCCTCTTTCAGATCCTGACGACCCGCGACCAGATGGCTTTCCACCATCACACCAAAAATCCGATGATCGCCGCTTTCGATCTGACCCGCGACGTCATTGATTACCATTGGCTGGTTTTCATATTTTTTATTGCTGTTGGCGTGGCTGGCATCAATCATGACGCGAGATGCCAGACCTGCCTTGGACAACTGTTCAGACATCAGGTTGATATTTTCGGCGTCATAATTGGGTGCCTTGCCACCGCGCAGAATCACATGACAATCGTCATTGCCCGCGGTGGATACAATGGCTGAATGCCCGCCCTTGGTTACTGAAAGAAAATGATGCGGCTGGGATGCTGCATTAATTGCATCAATGGCAATTTTGATATTGCCGTCAGTACCGTTTTTGAACCCCACCGGGCATGACAGACCAGAGGCGAGTTCGCGGTGAACCTGGCTTTCTGTGGTCCGCGCACCAATGGCTCCCCAGGAAACCAGGTCAGCAATATATTGAGGGGTGATCATATCCAGGAATTCGCAGCCAGCGGGAACGCCGCTTTCATTAACTTCCATCAGCAGTTCCCGGGCCAGACGAACGCCCTTGTTGATATTGAAGCTGCCGTCCAGATCGGGATCGTTGATCAGCCCTTTCCACCCAACCGTGGTACGTGGCTTTTCAAAGTAAACACGCATGACGATTTCCAGATCTTCGCTGAAACGGTCGCGCTGTTCCTTCAGACGTTTGACATACTCGCGCGCGGCCTGTGGATCATGAATGGAGCAAGGTCCGATAATGACAACCAGACGGTCATCTTTGGCATGAAGAATCCGATGAATGGCTTCGCGGGTATCGTGCACGAGACCGGAAACGGCAGCGGAACAGGTAAATTCACGCATCAGATGAGAAGGCGGGCTAAGCTCTTTAATTTCGCGGATGCGCAAATCGTCGGTATTGTAGGACACAGAAAACTCCAGATATATCGTTAATCAGATAATTACACTTCGAATCGGTGATCATTCACTCAGCCCGGCAAAGCGTGGAACATAAAACAAAAAAGGCCACCAGTTTTTCTGGCGGCCTTCGATGTTTTGTAGCTTGTTCTGCTTTCGCTAAGTACGCAACGTCCTTTCCTCCGCCTATCGCGTCGAAAATCCAAAATAAAAGAAGAAAAAAACGTGGCTGACTTGTTTCATAGCGTTAATCCTAGCA
>JAFAGQ010000208.1 GCA_023422555.1 Pseudomonadota bacterium | reverse complement strand
TTTACAAAATAAGTTTATTTTTGACTTTGATAAAGGAAATTACCATGGGTTCTCGCATTGCAAAAACACTTGCCATTGCTAGTTTGGCTGCCACACTGGCAGCGTGTAGCTCTACTCCTGTAGACGGTACCGCAGGTGCTGGAGCTGGTACGGGCACATCCAACGCTGTTATGGATCCGTTCAACCCTAACAGCCCTCTGGCACAACAACGCTCTGTATACTTTGCTTACGACAGCTACACTGTTGAACAGCAGTATCAGCCAGTCGTTCAAATGCATGCACAATACCTTGCAGCCAACGCCAACCAGCGCGTTCGCATCGAAGGTAACACCGATGCACGCGGCAGCGCCGAATATAACCTGGCACTGGGTCAGCGTCGTTCTGTAGCAGTTGCCAACCAACTGACACAACAAGGTGTAAGTCCTAACCAAATCGAAGCTGTCAGCTTCGGTAAAGAGCGTCCAAAAGCAGAAGGTTCTTCAGAAGAAGCCTATGCTGAAAACCGTCGCGCAGACATTAACTATCAGCGTTAATCCTGCTTTGTAGGTTAAGCTCACTGCG
Organism: Pseudomonadota bacterium; assembly: GCA_023422555.1. Lineage (GTDB taxonomy): Bacteria > Pseudomonadota > Gammaproteobacteria > Burkholderiales > Burkholderiaceae_B > Advenella. The sequence continues at coordinate 6,206 of JAFAGQ010000208.1, read as the reverse complement.
CCGCAAACGGTTCTGCCGTTGCGGCGTTGCTGTTTTAACGGAGTCAATATGAAAATGAAGAAAACCCATTCCCTGCTCATTGCCTCATCCGTCCTGCTGCTCAGCCTGGGTGCAAATAACGCGTATGCGTTTGAAGACGAAGATGCTCGGCGTGCCATTCTTGATCTGCGCTCCCAGTTAAGACAAAGCCAGCAGAATAACGCTGATCTCTCCAACAAGATCAACAATCTGCAACAGCAGATCACCCAACTGCGCGGCAGCATCGAAACTGCCAATCATCAGATGCGCATGGCTCAGCAATCCAGCCAGCAACAGGCCAATCCGGACGTACCTCCCTCTCCGCAGGTAGGTGACCCCACAGAGCAACAGGACTATGACAGTGCACTGGACCTGTTCCGTCAGGGTAATTACGCCGAAGCCAGCACCGCACTGAACCGTTTTGCACAACAGTATCCGAACAGTCCTCTGGCCCCAAGCGCCCGTTTTTACGAAGGCAGCAGCCGGTACGCCAACAAGGATTTCAATGGTTCCATCCAGGGACTGCAGGCCATGGTATCGGCCTATCCACGTGATCCCAAAGCAGGTGACGCCCTGCTGGTTATTGCCGGAAGTCAGGTTGAACTCAACAACATTGCGGGCGCAAAAGCCACACTGCAACGTGTCGTACGTGAGTACCCGAACACACCGGCATCGGATACCGCAAAAAACCGCCTGGAGCTCTTCCGCTAAACGCATCGGCCTGAGCAACACGCTGACCCTACACAAAGGCATCCGGAGGTCACAGGATGCTTTTTTCATTTGTAAAACATGCAAAACGAATTTCCACTCCATACGCTGAATCTGGGCAAGACAACCCTCGCATACCAGGACGTGGGGCAGGCACCAGTCTGCCTGTTACTCGTGCATGGCTCCCTTTGTGATTTTCGTTTCTGGCGCTGGCAACTACCCGATCTCTCAGGATCCCTGCGGGTGATAGCGCCGGCTCTGCCATCCTACCAGCCGGCTTCTTCGCTGATTCCTGCCGACTCACGGCAATTTTCCGTTGCCCAGCATACGGCGGATCTGTTCGGTCTGATGGACCAGCTGCGCATTGAACACTTTGCCGTTCTCGGCCATTCCCGTGGCGGACGCATCGCAGCCGAAATGGCGACTCAGCGGCCGGATCGTGTCACCCATCTGCTGCTGGCTGATCCCGGGCTGGGCTCTGTTCTTCCGGAAGACAGTATGCCCGCCCTGCCCTACAGAGACATTGCCCTGGCCGCGTACGAGCGCGGCGATATCGACAGCGCGCTGGAAATTTTTATTGATGGCGTCAGCGGCAAGGGGACGTGGAATCGTATGGTCTCCTGGTTCAAAACCATGACGCGCGAGCAGGCCGATACGCTGCCGCTCATCATTCGCGAACCGCTATACGAACTGAATCCCTCACGCATCAACCAGTACGGGGTTCCTGTGACACTGATTGGGGGTTCCAATAGCCCCGTGCCTTTTCCCCAGATTCTGGACGCACTGGAAACGCAGTTCACACAGGTGAAACGCCATACCCTGACGCCGGCATCGCATGGATTGAATCTCGCGCTGCCACATGCGTTCAATGACGTTGTATTGCAGGCGCTAGGGATGGCGTCCGGCAAGCCTTAGCGCAATCGAATATCGGGCTGCAATCGCGCCCGGTTTTGAGGCTGGTGAGCCAATATCCCCTCCAGTCGTCACGTATTTTTCACATGAAGTTTGCTATGCCCATTCAAGCAACACATCTGCGACGTTCCCTGCAGCACAAAACCCGACACGCGCTCAGGCTCTCAAAAAAATCCCTGCAACTGGGGCTGATGCTTTGTGGTGCTGCCCTTGTTGCCCTTATCTCCATTGGCTTTGCCCTCCTGGCCGATTACGCGCTGGAAAAGAACCGGGAATGGACCGAGGCCTATCCGTATCTGATCTGGGTCGTGATGCCGCTGGCCTTCATGCTGCTGCGCTGGTGTGTCATGCGTTTCGCACCCTATTCAATCGGCAGCGGAATCCCGCAAGTGATTGCGAGTCTGTCCATGCAGCGCGATACCCCCGGAAAACTCCGACTGGTATCGCTGGCCCAGGCACTCTGGAAAATTCCACTGACCTTTTTGGGCCTGCTTGCCGGCGCATCCATTGGTCGTGAGGGCCCATCGGTACAGATCGGCGCCGCCGCCATGCTCGCCTGGGGACAGTTCTGCCAGAAAATCGGCCTTCCCCTCAAGGGTTTCAACGTCCGCGAATGGGTGGCCGCAGGCGCTGCAGGCGGACTTGCCGCGGCATTTAACGCCCCGCTTTCCGGTGTGATTTTTGCGATCGAGGAAATCGGCAAGGGACTGGATCTACGCTGGCAACGCCTTGTTTTGCTGGGTGTGCTGGCTTCCGGTTTCATCGTTGTTGCGCTGATGGGCGACAACCCCTACTTTGGTACCTTTCATTCCTCTCCGCTGCAGGAGAACATGTTCTGGTGGGTATTGCTTTGCGCTGCCATTTGCGGCATTGCGGGTGGCACGTTTGCCCGACTACTCAGCAAGGGACTGACCGGATGTGTGCCCAAGGCATTCCGATCCTCTATTCGTAAGCATCCATTATGGGTGGCGGCGGCAATGGGACTGGTCGTCGCACTGCTGGGGCATTTGACTGCGGGCGCTGTGTTTGGCACCAGTTATACGGTGGCCAAAGACGCCCTGATGATGCAGGGGCCGCATATGGAACATTTCAGTATTGCCAAACTGGCTGCCACCGTGGCTTCATACTGGGCAGGAATTCCCGGCGGCATCTTCACGCCTGCGCTCACAACAGGGGCAGGCATAGGTGCACAGATCGCCAGTTCTGCCGGCATGGAAGAGGCTCAGAGTGTGTTCGTGCTGCTGTCCATGGCCGCTTTTCTTGCGGCAGCAACGCAGTCACCGGTAACGGCTTCCGTGATTGTCATGGAAATGTCGGGAAGTCAGGCTATGTTGTTCTGGATGCTGCTGGCCAGCCTGGTTGCCACTGCGGTTTCAAGACAGATTTGTCCGCATGCGTTCTATCATTTTTCTGCCGGACGCTTCCGTCAGCTGGCGGTGACAGAAGACATCCGGCGTCAGGAGGCCAAGACCCGACCGGTTACTGATCAGTGAACTTGCGAGCGTTGACTGATTTCAGTTCGCACTGAACAGGCACTTTGGTGCCCGTGCCCAGCACGAAGTTGACGGTGATCTGCTGTCCCGCTTTCAAAGACCCTTCGGGTTTTTCCAGCATGGCGTGATAAGAGCCCGGTTTGAACTCCAGCGTCTGACCGGGTTCAACCGTTACATCGGGCACCATGCCCATGGCTGACATGCCGTTTTTCTCTGTGGTTTCGTGCAGCATAGCCATACCGAAGGCGTCGGTTTCAAGACCTTTGAGCACAACGGGCTCTGATTTGTCTTCGTTATGAAGCACGAAGAAACCGCCGGAAGGTGCCACTTTCGGCAGCAGGCGAATCCAGCAGTTTTCAATCTTCACGTGATCGCTGCCCTTGACGGTGCTGGCGGCCCTGTCAGATTTGCCGTGCATATCATCATGATGCATATCGTGACTCATATGACCGCCATGATCGTGATCGGTACCATCATGGTGAGCCAGTGCCAGAGGACTCATTGCCATCGCGCCCAGCGCAATTACTGTCAGAATCGATTTCTTCATCTCATTTCCAGTGAAAACAAAAACATTCGCCATTTTACGCCCAAGGCAAAGGCGGCGACACTTGGCCTATCGGGAAAAATTCAACTTGCTTGAGATGAATCAATCATGACGTGGCTTCTCTTTCATCTCCAATCATTTCGCTGTAACGAGCGACGTCGTCTTCGTGCGCCCGATCGCGTTCCGGCTCTGCCAATGCCTGTGCATACCATTGCCGCATGCCGGGTAACGCCAGCATGCGTGACACATAGTCGCGGGCGTCACCCATTATGTCCAGGCCATAGGTCTGAATCCGGAAAATAACCGGCGCATACATGGCATCGACAGCAGTAAAGCGGTTCCCTGCCAGAAATGGTCCGCCAAAGCGCACCAGTCCTTCATTGAACAGGGTGTTGATGCGCTGTACGTCTGCCGCCAACTCAGGGGGAATCGACTTCAGCCGTGCCCGCAGCGCGCAGTTCATGCCGCAGTATTCGCGCAATTGCGCAAAGCCCGAGTGCATTTCGCTGGATGCCGAACGAGCCCAGGCACGCGCCGCCGCATCCTTTGGCCACACATCAGGATGGCTATCGGCCAGATACTCCGCAATGGCAAGACTGTCCCACACCACGATGTCGCCATCAGCAAGGACGGGCACCTTGCTTGTTGGAGAAAACGTCGAAAACGCCCGCCGCTGCGCCGCCAGATCGGCCTGGAATACATGCTTTTCTTCCTGAAAGGCAATCTCAAGCTGCCGCAGCAATATCCATGGCCGCAGAGACCAGGAAGAATAGTTTTTGTTGGCGATATACAGGGTGTACATAGGACAGGAACTACCAGAGTAAAACAATAACAACGGGAAAGTCAGAGGGTGACCGTAGCACCCAGCGCTTTGATAAATTGTGCCAGCCAGGCGGGATGTGCGGGCCAGGCCGGAGCCGTCACCAGATGACCATCAGTGACTGCACTGTCCACGGCGATATCCTGATACTGACCGCCTGCCAGCGTCACTTCGGCAGCGCAGGCCGGGTAGGCCGAACATTTTTTGCCCTTGATGACATCGGCGGCAGCCAGAATCTGCGCACCATGGCAGACAGCGGCAATGGGCTTTGCGGCCGCATCGAATTCCCGCACGATTTCCAGCACACGGGGCGTATTGCGCAAATACTCTGGTGCTCGGCCACCGGGTATCAGCAGGCCCACATAGTCCTGCGTATTTACGCTGGCAAAATCGTGATTAATGGCAAAATTATGTCCACGCTTTTCCGAGTATGTCTGATCCCCTTCGAAATCGTGAATGGCCGTCGCGATCTTGTCACCTTTTTTCTTGTCAGGACACACGGCATGTACCTCATATCCCACCCCCAGCAGAAACTGGAACGGCACCATCGTTTCATAGTCTTCAGCAAAATCACCAACCAACATCAGAATTTTTTTGGACATGGCAAGACTCCGGCTTGTGAACGAACAGTCATCATAGCCCTTTCCCCTGAAAAATTTATGAATATTTGATGTCCAAAGGGTATAAATATCCATTCCATATTACTATGGAACCCAATCAATTCAACGGCCTGCCTGTCCTTGTGGCCGCAGCGCCCCAACCTTCAACCCAGGTTTTATGTCTTTTTCTTCGCTTTTCGGCTGGCTCCACGATAATCAGGCCCTGATGGCCATGCTCCACGATCACTGGAGCTGGGGCATCTTTCTGGTCGCCCTCATCCTTTTCCTGGAAACCGGTCTGGTCGTCATGCCGTTTCTGCCCGGTGATTCTCTGCTCTTTGCGGTAGGTGCGTTCATGGGGATCAGCGGTATTGCCCCATTCTGGTACATCCTGCTGTTGCTGGCTGCCGCCATTATTGGCGACTATGTGAATTACTCCATTGGCCGCTCCCCGCTGGGCCAGACCCTGATACGCAAGGGCTGGGTCAAGCAGAGTCATATCGACAAGACGCATGCCTACTTCGAGAAATATGGCGGCTCCACCATTACGCTGGCTCGCTTCATCCCGATTGTGCGCACCATCGCCCCGTTTCTGGCCGGGCTGTCTGGCATGGATCGACGTCACTTCGCGTTCTACAACGTGCTCGGAGGCGTACTCTGGATTGTTCTGCTGGTGATGGGTGGGTACTTCCTGGGACGTGTACCGTGGATTCAGCAGAACCTTTCCCTGTTCACGCTGGGTATTGTGATCGTTTCCGTTTTGCCTATGGGCTGGCATATTTACAAGATATGGCAGGAAAGCCGTCAGGAAAAACCGGGACAGGCTGACAGAAACGTCTGATTGCAAGGTTAGGAAGTCAGAAGACGTAAGTCGCGATGCAGCAGACGGGATACCCGGAACAGCATGCCCTGTCTGACTTCGCGCACTGATTCGTGTCGGCCTGGTGTTGACCCAGCCCGGGGATCCGGCTCCGATCCGCTTCCCTTTTATTACATGTCGTAATAAGATTGGAAGAAATGGTTGTTTTTCCATACGTCAAAACCGGTCTATCTTCTCGCTTTACGCTGCAACCTAAACTGGAGTCTATTATGTCTGCCCTTCTGAAAGCCTC
>JAFAGQ010000236.1 GCA_023422555.1 Pseudomonadota bacterium | reverse complement strand
CCGATCAGCACGGCGAAAACCACGCTAGTCTCACGCAATGCCGAGACCGCACCAATGGCGCCGGATTGCAACGCCCAGATCACGATCCCGTACGCCGCAAGCGACACCAGGCCGCCGGTCAGCGAAGTGACAATAGAGCCTGGATTGCTACGCAGCGGCATCCACATGGCCGAAAAACCGCGTGTGGCGATGAAAAGCACGGGCATAAACAAATAAAAAAGAAACATCCACGCGGTATACGACACTGCCTGTCCGCCGGACAGACGCACGCCGATGCCATCGATCACGGTATAGACTGCGATAATTGCGCCGGTTGTCAGCGCAGCAATAATTCCCGCGCGCGACACATGTCGCCCATCAATTGCAATTGCGATAATTCCACCTGAAACCAGCACAATGCCGAGAATTTGCAATGGAGTGATTGCCTCTTGTGCGAAAAGCGCCGCTCCTACCGTGACCAGTAAAGGGGACGAACCTCGCGCAATCGGATATGCACACGCCAGGTCATTGCGCCGATAGGAGCGAACCAGCGACACGTTATAAAAAATATGAACAAGACCAGAAGCCACAATATACGGCCATGCCGCCGGAGCTGGCGCCGGCGTGTTAAGCACTACGACAATGGAAACCAATCCGATGGCAATCGCCATCCATGAGATCGACAGAAAGCGATCGCGGTTACCGTGCAGCATGGCATTCCAGGCAGCGTGCAACAATGCGGCCAGAAGAACGAAGCCGCCGGTATAGGTGTAACTGAGCATCAGGGACTCACAGCAAAAATATCACAGACAGTATATCTGTCTTGTCGTTATCCTTGCCATCAGATACCGCCGCGACGAGCAGAGATTAGTATTGTCCCAGTATTTCAAAGAGTTGCTTTCCGATACGAGGCAGAAAGTCAGTATTTTCGGATACGGTTTTGCCATGGGAAAAGATCACAAATGTGACCGCAGCAAAGGCCATGCAGTGATCTTGAGGCAGCGCAAAGTGCGCACTATCGTGTCGGTTGTAACTGGACAGCGCGTCACCGGTCCAGCCATTCCAGCCGGCCTTGGAATAGTATTCAAGACCCAAAGGCAATTGTTCGCCAAGGAAACCGTCAATCTGCGAATGCGGCTGTGATTTGAATTCTGCCGTCAGCGGCCGTTTCAGATAATTGGCGATCTCTCTGCTGACTGCTATATCTCTGAACCTGCCTTTGCAGATTTCGCTCATCAGGCGGGCTACAAAATCCGAGTTCAGACAGTTGTGATTGTTTTTCCCGTCCAGCGTCACAAACACTTTTTCCCTGCCATAACGATCGTCATCCATCAGTTTTTGACAGACATTGATAGTTTCAGCCTCGGGCCAGCCGAGTTGCCGGAAAAATCGATTGACGCCCTGCCGCTGTTCAAACCATTGGCGCATTTGCGCTTCAGGCAACAAGGTATCTCCCGTTGTCCCCGACAGAAGGTCAATGACATAATTGGTGGCATTGTTGCTTGACCAGCGTATCATGTCTGTCATTGCGCGTGCCAGTTCAGCATGTGGCGCGATTTTACCGTCACTGATCGCCGCCTGTGCGGCAGCCAGATAAGCCACCTTGATCACACTGGCAGGATAGAACTCACGAGCTCCCTGCCAGGAAAAGCCCTCAATAACGGTCGCGCTGCTTCCTGCTTCTGCTCTTGGGAAAAGATGCAGCGTCATGCCCGAGTCTGCAATCTCATGGTCAAGTGGTGCAAATATCTTCCTCGCGGAAGCCAGCAACTGCTCCCCGATCTGCCTCGAACGGTCTGTCCCCTGATAATACATATGAAATTTCCTAGATTTCTGCCAGACGGATGCACCTGGCATTATGCGTCGTCGAGACCGGCATCAGGTCAGGGTGCGTCTGGCGGCATTTTTCCTGCACATAGGGACAGCGACTTGAAAACGCACAGCCGGCAATGGTTTCGTGTGGATCGGGCAGTTCACCTTCAAGAATGGCTGAAGCATGGCTGATGGAAGGATCCGCTACCGGTATCGCCGACAGCAGTGCGCGCGTGTAGGGATGGCGCGGCGAGGCAAAGATGTCTTCCTTGCTGCCCTCTTCCACAATTTCTCCCAGATACATGACCAGCACACGATCGCTGACCCGCTTGACCACGTTCAGGTCGTGAGCCACGAATAAAAATGCCACCTGCAATTTCTGGCGGATATCTTCGAACAGATTGATGATTTGCGCCTGCACAGACGCATCCAGCGCAGAGACCGGCTCATCTGCAATAATCAGTTCAGGGTTAACTGCCAATGCGCGGGCGATCGAGACACGCTGACGCTGGCCGCCACTGAGCGCAAAAGGAAATTTCTGCTTGAGCGCCAAAGGCAGACCCACAATCCCCAGCAACCGGTCCACTTCACCATCCAGTTCACTTTTACTGAACGTGCCGTGCGTTGCCAGCGCTTCCCTGAGCAGACGTCCGATTCTGAATCGCGGATTCAGCGACGAATATGGATCCTGAAACACCATCTGAATTTTTGTACTGCGTTCGAAGCGCGAGAGCCTGTCCATTGCCCGGCCATCTGCCCATTTGACTGTCCCGCTCGACGGACTGTGCAAACCGACAATGCATTTTCCCAGCGTACTTTTGCCGCAACCGGATTCGCCTACAACACCAACGATCTCACCCTTGCCCACATGCAGCGATACGCCTTTCAATGCGTGGAGCGCGCTGGCGGGCTTACCGGCAATAACGTCTGCCAGACCACGTTTTCCGCCGAATCGCTTCTCCAGATTATTAACGGTTAAGAGCGTGTCAGCATCAGATTCAATTACCACAATGTTTCCTCCTTACGGTGACAGGCACATCCATGCGTTGGGGAGATATTTTCAATTTCGGGAATCTGATCGCGGCAACGCTCTATAGCAAACTGACAGCGGGGATGAAATCGACAGCCTGATGGATAGTGTCCAGCAGCAGGCGGTTCGCCCGCAATCGGTTGCAGTTTGTGGCGAGGATCGGCATTGGCCGGCAAGGCATTGAGCAGTGCCCGAGTGTAAGGATGACGCGGATTGGCAAAAATTTCCGCAACACTTCCCGTCTCTACAATCTTTCCGGCATACATCACTGCCATATCATCGCAATTTTGTGCGACCACCCCCAGATCGTGCGTAACCAGCAAAACCGACATGCCCACGCGCTCGCGCAACTGATGCAATAAGCGCAACACCTGAGCCTGGATCGTGACGTCCAGTGCGGTTGTAGGTTCATCTGCGATCAACAATTCCGGCGCACAGGAAAGAGCCATGGCGATCAGCACCCGTTGCCGTAGTCCACCACTCAATTCATGAGGCCAGGCACGAAATCGTCGCTCAGGAGAGGTGATTCCCACTTCCTTGAGCAGTTCTACCACCCGACTCCGCACCTGAGATGACGATAACTCGGGCTGATTTCGCCGTACAATTTCTGCGACCTGATCGCCAACCCGCATTGTCGGATTCAGCGCGGTCATTGGGTCCTGAAAGATCATGGAGATTTTCCGACCACGAATCTGCGTCAATTGCTGATTATCCATGGACGCCAGATCCTTGCCATCAAACAGAATTTTTCCCTGCTCGATAACAAATGGCGCTCCGCCGAAGAGTCGGATAATGGATCGACAGGTCGTACTCTTTCCGCAACCGGATTCACCTACGAGACCAAACACACGACCCTTTTTCACTTCGAAACTGACACCTTCAACGGCCATTTGTGCACGTCCGTGCTGACCGAAACCGGCATGCAGGTCTTCTACCTTCAGCACGTGATCTGTTATTACACTCATGATTTCACCCGGAGCTGGTTATCAATACCATCGCCTAGCAGAGAAAAAGTCACCCCGATATAGATAATCATGATGCCGGGAAACACAGATATCCACCAGGCATCAAAAATGTAAGTTCGTCCTTCAGCAATCATGACGCCAAGTTCGGGGGTGGGGGGCTGAATTCCCAGGCCCAGAAAGCCCAGGGAAGTAACAGCAAGAATTGTGAGTACCACATCTGCCATCATGAAAACAATGGCGGGGGTAATCACATTGGGCAGAATATGCAAAAACAGAATACGCAAATGGCTATAGCCCATCACCCTTGCCGACTGCACATACTCGGTGGTTTTGACCAGCAGCACCTCTCCGCGAACGATTCGGGCAAAGGAAATCCAGACAACCAGCGTGAACGCCAGATACATATTCTGAGTGCTTGGGCCCAGTGAACCCACGATTGCAATCACCAGCACATAAAACGGGAATGCCCAGACAATATCGACAATGCGCATCACAAGCGTATCGAACCAGCCGCCAATGTATCCCGACAGCAGTCCAATCAGGGAGCCAGTCACAAACGGAATCAGGACGCATACGGCAACGATCTGCAAGTCAGTCTTGAGCGCTTCGATGGAGCGCCACAAAACCTGCCGGCCAAGATCGTCGGTGCCAAAAAGATATTGCAGATTCGGACTTTGCAGACTGCTGTCAAAGTTGATCTCTGAGGTATCAATACTGAAAACAGAGGGCACGACATAAGCCACCAGAATCAGGATCAGCAGAAGAAGAATGCCAACCCAAAGCGAATAATTCTGCGCAAGACGGCTATTGCGCCATCCACTGGAAATCACACTCATGATAATTCCACCCTGGGATCAGCAATCACATAAGCCAGGTCTGCCGCCAGATTGATCAGCACAACCAGGATTGCAAAGGTTACAGTCAGTCCTTGCACCATCGGATAGTCGCGAGCCGCAATCGACGAGACCATCAGTCCGCCCAGGCCGGGTAATGCAAATACGGCTTCAATTACCACCGTACCGCCAATAACCCAGCTGGTATGTACGCCGAGCACCGAAATGGTTGAAAGCAGCGAGTTACGCAGCACATGCCGCCGCAGAATCTGCATTCTGCTCATGCCCTTGGCATAAGCAGTATCAATATAATCTGCATTCAGCACCGCAATCACAGAACTTCTGAGCGAACGGATGGTGAGTGCGGCTGTGCTCAGTGCGATGACCAGCGCGGGCAGAAAAAGCGAATGCAGCAGACCAAAGAAGCCATGACCAAGGCCCGATACCGGAAAAACAGGCAAATAAACAGCCAGGAACAGAACCAGCAGAATACCTAGCCAGAATGCGGGCATGGACAGGAAACAGATGAATATGAATTTAATGATATTGTCGATGGCCGAGTTCTTGCGCAGTGCGGCCAGAAACGCCAGCGGTATAGTCAGCACGATGGCAATGACCGTGCTATAGCCCACCAGAAGCAGCGTTACCCATAGTCGATCAAAGATCAGTGGTCCCACAGACGAGCGAAAGGCAATGGATGTGCCAAAATCGCCCTTAAGACAGTCAAGCAGAAATTGAAAATATTGCACCACCAATGGCTTATCCAGGCCGAGCTGGCGTTGCAGCTGGGCAATATCCTCGGCCGTGCCGCGGCTGCCCAGCAATAGCGTGGCCGGATCACCGGGCATGACACGCAGCAGAAGAAATGCAAGTATCGTTATGCC
>JAFAGQ010000162.1 GCA_023422555.1 Pseudomonadota bacterium | reverse complement strand
CTGGCGATGAACTGGAACCAGCATGGCGTGCGCGTGCAGGCCTACGCCATCCTGAAAAAAGCGAAAAATCAGGAACAGGCGCAGAAGCTGATCGACTACTGCTTGCGCCCCGAAGTACAAAGCCAGTTCAGCAGCCGCTGGAATAGTGGTCCGGTAACCAAGGCCGCTTTCGATGCGCTGACACCCGAGATTCAGACAAAAATCCCTGGTGGCGATCGCACCCGCGAGCATGGCTTTCTGATCAACGCCGACTGGTGGTCAAAAAATCGAGCAACTGTCAGCAAGGAGTGGGCAAATTGGGTACTGAACGCGTAAACGGCAAAGGCAATATCCGCTTCGAAAGCATCAGCCGCTCTTTCGGTGATCTGCGTGTGGTGGATGATGTCAATCTTGATATTCAGCCCGGGGAGTTTTTCTCCCTGCTTGGCCCCAGTGGTTCCGGCAAGACCACCACACTCATGATGCTGGCCGGGTTTGTACTGCCCGACAGTGGAAAAATCCTGCTGGATGGGCGCGACATCAGCGCCCTATCACCGCAGGAACGCAATCTGGGCATGGTATTTCAGAACTACGCCCTGTTCCCGCACATGAGTGTTCTGGAAAACGTCATGTTCCCGCTCAAGGTTCGCAAGTTCGCCTCTGCCGAATGCGCGGAACGCGCCAAATGGGCAATTGATCTGGTCCGGCTGAATGGCTTTGAAAAGCGACTTCCCAAACAGTTGTCAGGGGGCCAGCAACAGCGGGTCGCCCTGGCCCGTGCCATTGTCTTTCATCCGGAAGTGGTTCTGATGGACGAACCTTTGGGTGCGCTGGACAAGAATCTGCGCTACCAGATGCAGATGGAGATCAAGGAGTTGCAGACACGTCTGAATATGACGGTTGTGTTTGTCACTCATGACCAGGAAGAGGCCATGAACATGTCGGACCGGATTGCCATTATGAATCACGGTCGCATTGAACAGATCGGCACTCCCCGAGAGGTCTACGAATCTCCGCGCAATGTCTTCTCTGCCGGCTTTCTGGGCGAAGCAAATCTGCTGGACTATGGCGTACTGGATCCAGCAATGCGTACCCATATGCAGATGCAGGAAGGCGATTATCTCTTTATTCGCCCGGAAAGGCTCATGCTGGCAGAGCGCAATACCGAGCCTGGTAACTCGCCGGCCTCTCTACACGGCGAAGTACAGCACGTCTCTTTTCTGGGACATATCGTACGCTACCAGATCGGCCTGAATTCGACCTCTAAAGTCTATGCCGATATCACCAACGCCACCGATATGAAAGTCTTTGATGTCGGCGATCCCGTTGTGCTGAACTGGAAGACGCCGCAAGATATAAGGATCATTCAACATGCCTGATGCCACAGCCCTGCCCGCAGCCTATGCGCCCGCACCTGCGCGGTTCCGGCTGAGCAATCAGATGCTGCTCTATCCGGTGCTGGCGTTTCTGCTGATATTTTTCGTACTGCCCATTGGATGGTTTTTCATCAAATCGGCGATCGATTATGACGGAAATTTTTTTCTGATGCTCTATCAGACGTTTACGTCAAAACTTTTCATGTCGGTTGCCCTGAAGACTGTCTGGCTATCGCTGATTGTCACGCTGCTGGCCCTGCTTTGCGCCTATCCGATAGCCTACACGATGACCCGGTCGAGTTCACTGAGCTTTACGCTGATTATCATCTGTGTGATCGTGCCCTACTTCACCTCGATTATCGTGCGAACCTATTCGTGGATGATTATCCTGGGAACCCGCGGCGTCATCAATACCTTCCTGATGCATATCGGCCTGATCGATAAGCCCATCAACCTGATGTACAACATGGTGGGTGTGACTATCGGCATGACGTATGTGTTATTGCCCTACTTTGTGCTGACACTGTTTTCAACCATGAAGGGCATTGATATGTGGCTGCTGCAGGCCGGTCGAAGCATGGGGGCATCCAACTTCTATATTTTCCGGCGTGTTTTCTTTCCGCTGAGCATGCCGGGTATTATCTCGGGCTTTCTGATTGTCTACATTCTGGCAGTGGGATTTTTTGTGACGCCTGCGCTGATGGGCGGACCCAAGGACGTGATGCTGGCAATGCTGATTCAGCGAAATATCGAAGTCTCCGTCAACTGGCCTCTGGCTTCTGCACTGTCGCTGTTTTTGCTGGTGATCACACTAATCATTTATGCGCTTTACTGCAAATACACCGACCTGGACAAAATGCTGGGGAAATAGGACACGATCATGCGTAACCAACTGAGAATCGTCAATTTCGTTTCGTTCCTGTTATGTATCGTGCTGATTGCACCGATAGTGATTGTGATCGTCATGTCTTTCGGACAAAGCAGTTACATGACCTTTCCCCCGGACGCGCTGTCGCTGCGCTGGTATGAGGAATTTTTCTCAAGCCCCGACTGGATGGCGTCACTCATGTCCAGTTTTGTCATTGCCCTGATGGCAAGTGTCATCGCAACCACGCTGGGCTTTCTGGGTGCCTACTCACTGGTCCGGGGCACCTATGGTCATAAGAAGCTGCTGGTCTCCTTCTGCCTGCTGCCCCTGATCATACCCACCATTATCACGGCCGTGGCATTGTATTTCACTTCCGTGCCTCTGGAGCTGGTTGGTTCGAAGCTCTGGATTGCGGTCTGTCATGCCATGCTGGCAATTCCGGTCGTTCTGCTGATACTTATCAGTTCCCTGCAGAACATTGATGTATCGGTGGAGCGGGCGGCAGAGGTATTTGGCGCCAGCAAGTTCTATACCCTCACGCGAGTGATTATTCCACTTGCGATTCCAGGAATCCTGTCTTCACTGTTTTTCAGTTTTCTGACTTCGTTTGATGAATTGATTGTTTCCCTGTTTCTGTCCGGCCTGGAAAGTGAAACCATGCCGGTCAGGATCTGGAACAGCCTGCTCATGAACATGGAACCGGTCATTGCAGCAATCAGTACCTTCCTGATTTTCGTCACAGTGATTCTGCTATTATTGGAGCTTCTGGTCAGAAAGGCGCGCACAAAGCAGCTGAGAGCCGCATAACGGTACAGACAGAACGTATCAAAACATAATCAAATGGCCTGGGTCCGGTGCAAAACCGAACCCAGGCCTTAAAAACCGCGCATTAAAAACCAGGCTTAAAACATTCAGCTTGTTGAGGTCACTTCTCGCGGATGCCTTTCTGCTAAAGAAAGGTCTGGGCAATTTCAGTGGCCGTATTTTCCAGTTCCGGTTTCAGTTCCAGCAATTGCTCGAAAGACTTATCCTGTTCAAATGCCTGTACAGCCACAGCAGCGCATACGCGATTCTTGCCCAGCGTGACGGGCACGGCCAGTGCGTTCATGCCTTCGACATGTTCATGCTGACTGATCCCGTATCGGCGTCGTCTGGTGCGCGTGAGCTCAGCCTCCAGTTTCATGACATCTGTAATACTCTGCGACGTCCTGGGCCGCAACGGGAGGCTGTGCAATAGCCGATCGCGTCTTTGTCGAGGCAGCAGACTCAACAACAGCTTGCCACTGGCCGAACAGTGCATGGGCACGTAGGAACCGGGCTTAAGACCCAGTGTTGCTGCCCCTGGATACTGGGCGCGATCCAGATAGATAATTTCATGCCCGCTGATGGCCGTCAGATTGCAGTTGAGTTTAATCCTGTCCACCAGTTCGCTGAGCAAGGCGTGTCGCGCCACAGCCAGACTGCCTGAACTCATGAGTACCTTTACCGAGAACTGGCGTACACGCGCCGAGCATTCGTATTTTTTACTGTCTGAGACCTGCACAATCAGCCACGCTGCCTCAAGCTGTCTGAGAATCCGGTGAACGGTCTGCTTGGGCAAATGAATCTGCTCAACAACCTCGCTCAGCTGCATGGGCCGCCCGGCAGCAGCCAGAATTTCCAGTACGCGAAACGACCGGATTGCAGCGGCATTCTCCGATGCACTCATTGAATTTCCCCTCCTGTCTTTATCTGCCTCAAGGACACTTTCATTCCACTATAGAAGCTTCGTCCCGAAAATCAATAAAAAGCATTTCTTGTGCCCCGCCGCAAATGCGAAATTGCAATTTTCGGGACTTTTGTCTGTTGAGCATACCCTATATTTTCAGAAATATTACAGATTTGATTGATTAACTGAGGGAGACGCAGATGGATACGCTTAACGCCACCAGTCCGGAGCAAACGACCCATACAGTGACCCGCATTATTGAACGGGCACGGGTCGCACAGGAATATTTTTCCACCCTTGATCAGAATCGCATCGATGAGGCGGTACTGGCAGTTGGTTGGGCCATCATGGAACCGGAACGGAATCGACAGCTGGCCGAAAAGTCCGTGAGCGATACGGGCATGGGTAACGTGCCCGATAAAATCCGCAAGAATCATCGCAAGACCCTTGGCCTGCTGCGGGATCTGGATGGTTTGCAAACAACGGGCGTCATTCGCTCAGATCCGGAATCCGGCATCTCTGAAATTGCGCGTCCCGTTGGCGTCGTTGCAGCCATTACACCGTCCACCAACCCGGGCGCCACGCCTGCCAACAAAATCATCAATGCCATCAAATGCGGCAATGCCGTGATTGTTGCTCCGTCCCCGAAAGGCGCGGGAACCAGCGCCATGCTGCTGGCTTTCATTCATGAAGAATTCGATCGGATTGGGATTCCACGCGATCTGGTGCAAATGCTGCCAACGCCCATCAGCAAACTGGCAACGTCAACGCTGATGCAACAGGCAGACCTGGTCGTTGCCACCGGCTCCCAGGCCAACGTGCGGATGGCCCACACCAGCGGGACACCAGCCTTTGGCGTCGGCGCGGGCAAAGTCACCACAATTGTGGATTCGTCGGCAGATCTGAGTGAGGCTGCCAGCCTGATACGGCAATCCAAAACCTTTGACAATGCGACCAGTTGCTCTTCAGAAAACAGCGTCATTATTCTGGCACCGGTTTATGACGCCATGCTGCAGGCTCTGAAACAGGAAGGAGGTATGTTGCTGGAAGAATCCGGCAAGCGTCAGCTGCAGGATCTGATGTGGCGCGACGGCAAACTGACGCCGGCAGCGTCGGGCAAAAAGGCAGGCGAGATCCTGCAGTCAGCCGGCATTGCTGCTGCATCCAATTCAGATGCAATACGATTTCTGATGGTTGAAGAAAGCGGCTTCGGGCCCGAGCACCCGTTTTCCGGAGAAAAGCTTGCGCCGGTGCTGACCGTCTATAAGGCGCAGGACTTCAGTGACGCCGCGGCCATTGCGGCGAAGATCTACGACTATATGGGCGCGGGTCATTCTATCGGCCTTCACAGTTCCGATCCTGAACAGGCAAGGCAACTGGGTCTGACGCTGCCGGTTTCACGGGTGATTGTGAATCAGGCGCATTGCTTTGCCACTGGTGGCAACTTTGATAACGGACTGCCGTTCTCGTTGTCAATGGGTTGTGGTACATGGGGCGGCAACAGTTTCTCTGACAATATGAATTACCGCCATTACCTGAATATTACGCGTGTGGTTGAAACCATTCCTGTCAGGGAACCCCTGCCCGAAACACTCTTCTCGGACTACCTGGCGAGGTATCATCATGACTGAGCAAACAACCATTGCAGCGGTACTGGACCAGAATGCGCAGCTGACCCCCGCTGCACCCTGCCTGATTGATGCGCTGAGTCATGATTCGCTCTCTTACGGACAATTGCAGGCGCAATGCCGCCAGTTTGCAATTCAGCTGAACGCCCTGGGAATCAAGCGCGGCGATACCGTTTCGGTGTTTATGCCCAATGGCGTGAACACAGCAAGAATCATTATCGCGGCCATGGCTGGCGGGTTTGTGATCAATCCGATCAATCTGCTGAGTCAGGAAAAGCAACTGGCCTATGTGCTGGGCCACTCCGATGCCACAATTGTGTTTACCACGGCAGAGCTTGAACCGATGGTCACTCAGGCACTTGAACATTGTGGCGCGCAGATTCCCGTCATCACGACGGCTGCCGATGAGCACGATCTGCCTACGCTCACTCACGCACCGCTACCGGCCAGCAGCAATGAAGCGATACGGCCCGAAATGCCTGCCTTGCTGATGTACACATCCGGCACGACAGGTGTACCCAAAGGTGTGGTTCTCAGCCACGCAAATCTGCTCGCAAGCGCCCGGGCTATTGCAACAGAGCATCGGCTGAACCAATCGGACAGATGTCTTTGCGTGTTGCCGCTGTATCACATTAATGCAATTGTGGTGAACCTGCTCACACCGCTATTGAGTGGTGCTCCCGCAATCATTGACTGCAAGTTCTCGGTATCGCGTTTCTGGGAAAGCGTGCAGAAATTCGAATGCACCTGGATCAATGCGGTTCCAACGATTATCAGCTACCTGATCAACGACAACAATACGCAACCGGCAGATTGCAGCCGAATCCGCTTCTGTCGCTCCGCATCAGCTGCACTCGCGCCGTTTCATCACAAAGCCTTTGAAGACAAATTCGGCATCGGGATTATCGAAACCATGGGCATGACCGAGACTGCAGCGCCTATTTTCAGCAATCCCTATGAACCGTCAAAGCGCAAGATGGGCAGTATCGGCCGACCATCTGGCGTGCAGGCAAAGGTTGTGGACAAGGATGGCAATACCCTGCCCGCCAATCAGAAAGGAGAGATTCTGGTCAGAGGCGCCAATGTCATGCTGGGCTATTACAAATCGGCAGAGCAGACCAGCAAGGCATTTACCGAAGATGGCTGGCTGCGTACGGGCGATCTGGGATACCGGGATGACGATGATTTTTATTTCATTAGTGGTCGAGTCAAGGAACTGATTATCAAAGGAGGAGAAAACATTGCTCCGCGCGAAATCGATGAAATTCTGCTGCTGCACCCGGACATTCTGGATGCAGCAGTGGTGGGTATCGACGATACGCATTACGGCCAGAATATTGCAGCCTATATCGTAAAGCGCACGGCCACCCGTAACGACGAAGATCTCATTCGGGATCTGGATCAGTTTTGTGTCAAGGAACTGGGGCGATACAAATCCCCTGCTGCATTCCGTTTTGTGACCGAGTTGCCCAGAGGCCCCTCGGGAAAAGTTCAACGTTTGAAATTGCTGGAGATGTAAACACCGCTGAAATTTACAAGCATGATTTAACCAATCAGGAGACAACATGATCAGGAATATAAAAACCAGACATATGGTATTGGGCCTGCTCTGCGCAATGTACTTTATTGCATATGTGGATCGCGTCAATATCGCAGTCGCCGCACCCTTCATCGCCAAGGAGTTCAATCTCTCGCCCACCGAACTGGGATTCATATTTTCGGCATTCGCCTATCCGTATCTGGTCATGCAGATACTGGGCGGATGGCTGGCTGACAGATTCGGGCCCAAGAAAATACTGCTGTTGCTGTCGCTGATCTGGGGCCTTGCCACACTGCTGACCGGCTTTGTTGGTGGATTAATTGCACTTGTCATCATGCGCGTGCTGCTGGGACTTGGCGAAGGCGGCGCTTTTCCCACGGCAACCCGCGCGATGACATCCTGGATGCCCAAATCCTCGAGAGGCTTTGCTCAGGGTATTACTCATAGCTTCTCGCGTCTGGGCGGGGCAATTACGCCGCCCATCGTTCTGGCCATTGTTTATTATTGGGGCTGGCGTGAAGCGTTTATCGTGCTGGGAGCTCTAAGTCTGGTCTGGACGCTTGCCTACCTGCTGTTCTTCACCGATACGCCGCATGAACACAAAACCATCACGGCTGCCGAACTAGAGGAAATCGGAGAACCTGCCCGCAAGAACAAGGCGGTCGGAAAGACGCCGTGGAAAGACATGATCAGCAAAATGTGGCTGGTGACGTTTGTGGATTTCTGTTACGGCTGGTCATTATGGGTTTTCCTCACCTGGCTGCCTTCCTATCTGAAAGATGACCGCGGCTTCGATCTGAAGGCCATGGCTCTGTTCACAACCCTGCCGCTGCTTGCCGGCGTGATTGGTGACACGCTTGGTGGCGTCATTTCAGACAAACTGTTTATCCGTACCGGCCGTCTGCGCTTTGCCCGGGTTACCGTGCTATCACTGGGTCTGTTCCTGGCTTTTGTCTGCATCATGCCCATGATTTTCATTCGTGATCCGCTCATTGCCATTGTGCTGATTTCTGCCTGCTTCTTTTTTCTGGAACTCACCAATCCCGTTTTGTGGAGCCTGCCCATGGACATCGCTGGCAAATATGCGGGTACTGCGGGGGGTATGATGAATTCCGGCTTTGGTCTGGCCGGCGCTATTTCACCCGTGGTATTCGGCTTCCTGATCCAGACGACAGGAAACTACACGCTGCCCTTTCTTATTTCCGCAGCGCTGCTGCTTATCGGGGCGATCGCGGCGTTGAAAATTGATCCCACACGCACGATAGCCGAAAGTGCCAGCCGACCTCGCAACATACCGGTTAAAAAAACCGGCCGCGCTCCCGCCTTCGCGATGGGACTGACTGCCGGCCACAAACGCTGACAGCAATCGCAAAACCCTCTGGCCAGTGACCACAGATTTGGTCGCTGGCCGAGGAAAGATGGATGAACGAAGTATGAGAAAAAACCACATATGTGGTTGCCAGTCTCTGCATGGCCGTCGCAAACTGGAACATTGAACTCCCCATTCTTTATTGCATTGCGCACGGTATATCTGACCTGTTATTAGTATGCGTCATAAGAAAAAAACGGCCTGGTGTGGCCAAAATTATCGGGATTCTCGTGCACAGTTAGGATCTGACCACCTACGGGTTTACCCAAAGTCGCAGGTAAGCCCTTGAATCTGAATAAAAATCGATTTTGACCAAATACAAACTAAATATGTGATAGTTTATTCCAAATATGGAATTAGATAAAAATTATTAAGGTAAATATCAACTTATTGTTCCATTTATGGAATTCATATTTCTGTAATAGCTATTTTTCATCGATCTCCAAAAGTTCATAATGACTTCACTGAAACCAGCGATGTGCCTTCCAAAGACACTTTGACGCGGATTTCATCCGATCATTTTTGGAGTTAAATTATCATGAAAAAAGTACTTGCATCTCTTATCTTTGGCGCCGCTTTTGTTGCAGGTGCCGCAAGCGCAGCGGAAGTTTCCGACAACAATTACCCTAATGTCGAACACGCTGTCAGCCCCGTTCAGCAAAATCTGGTTGTTGATCAGTCTGGTGTTCGCGACTCTGCTTATCCACGCGTTCGCAGCGAAAGCACAGAAAACCGCAATGAAGTCCAGCGTGAACTGGCTGCCTATAACCAGCAGCATCCTGTAGATGAATATCTGAACTAATTCTGGTCGCCGAACATGCTTCGGCGTCCACACAGGTTCTGGTGAGTTTTCATATTCTTTGCAGACCCTGTATTCCATTCAGGCCATATATTCTGTGCATCCCCCAAGGATTGCACCTGAAATATCAGACCTACCTCGTTCACCGCCCTTTCCCGGGGCGGTGTTTTTTTTGGCGCTCTCCATTGGATCAATCAGCGCCGGCTCACAGTTGCTTCAGCGCTTCGACTTCTTCTCGCATGACTTCACCAAAGACGTCAATAAATGCGCGCGTTGCCGGTGAAAGCAGTCGTCTGCCCGGCGTTACACACCAGACCGTGGCCTGTGGCAAATACCACCCTGGCAAAACCGGGACCAGCGTGCCGTCAAGAATGTTGGGTCTTGCCATGGAGTCGGGCAGGCCTGATATACCCATGCCGTTAAGCGCCATGGTTCGCTGCAGTCCCAGTGAATTGGAGCTGAACAGGCAACCGGGCTTGCCCTCCCAATAATGCTCATCCTGACTCAGACGCCAGTTGCGAATATCGCCCGAGCTATTGAGCAACAACAAGCCTCTATGCTGCTTGAGCTCTTCCGGACGTTTCGGCTCTCCATGCCTGCTTATATAAGAAGGACTGGCATAAAGTGAATTCACAAGTGTCATCAGGGGACGCGCCACCAGCGAATTGTCATCGGGCAGCACTCCCGCGACGCGTATCGCAACATCAAATCGTTCTGCGAGCAGATCCACCCGTCTGGCCGATAAATCCAGTTCCAGTCGCACTTTTGGATGTTTCTTTGAAAACCGAGGCAGAAACTCGGCAAGCGCATGTTCAAAAAAATCCGGTGGAAATGACACACGCAATACGCCCTGAGGCGTGGTCTGCCGGTTCAGGGCAAACGCCACCGTGCTTTCTGTTTCATCGACCAGTCTGGTTGCATGCTCCAGTACTTCCCGACCGAAGTCGGTGATAAGCAGCTTGCGCGTGCTGCGCGTGATTAGCCGCTCGCCCAGTTCCGCTTCCAGTCCGCTGATGCGGCGCGACAGCGTGGATTTGGGCAGACCGATACGATCAGCCGCCGCAGAAAAGCTTCCGGCTTCCATGACCTGGGCGAAAAGAATCAGGTCGTTTGCGTTGAGTGTCATGACAAATGTAATCGTTCCAGATTGAGGAATGAGAGTTCCGAAACTCGATCTACTGAAGCAGTAATATACCCCATACAATAGAGATATCACCTTATACAGGACCAAATATCATGCTTGAAATCAGGAAAAACGAAGACCGGGGCGTGGCTGAACATGGATGGCTCAGTTCGCGTCACTCCTTTTCCTTTGGAGATTATTACGACGCGGACCACATCGGCTTTGGTCCCCTGCTTGTCATTAACGAAGACCGGGTCCAGCCTGGCCGGGGTTTTGGCAAGCACGGTCACCGGGACATGGAAATTATTTCATATGTGCTTGAAGGTCAGCTTGCACACTCCGACAGTATGGGTAATGGTTCGGCAATAGGCTATGGCGACGTACAGCGCATGAGTGCAGGAACGGGTGTCATGCATAGCGAGTACAACGCTTCGAGCGATCAGCAAGTGCATTTTCTGCAAATCTGGATTGAACCAGACAGAGCTGGCATCGCGCCGGGCTATGAGGAAAAGCGGTTCGAACCCTCAGAGAAAAAGGGCCGCCTGCGTCTGATCGCCTCACCAGACGGGGCCGAAGGTTCTGTTCTGATTCACCAGAACGCTCGCATTTATGCCAGTATTCTTGATGGCGATCCAGCGCTGACGCACACCCTTGCAGCCGGGCGCGCAGCCTATGTTCATATTGCCAGGGGCACTGTGACCGTTAACGGCCAGTCGCTGACAGCCGGCGATGCACTGAAAGTGACCGATGAATCAACGGTGACCATCGAAAATGGCGATCAGGCAGAATTGCTGCTTTTTGACCTTCCTTATCCTTGATATACACGAATGAAAAGCCACCCCTGCAACACGAGGAGACAGAGTGTCGCAAGGGTGGATAAAAATGGTAAAGTGAAACTGCCGGAATGGAGTTCTGCCGGTATGCAACAGCGCGCAGCATTTATGTCAACTGACATGATCGCGCAACATCCTGATGAGCGCCTATGAACAGCCGAGACCCCCTGCAAGACAATGCTATCCTTGATGCCATCCTGACTCGCAAGAGTGTGCGAGGTTTTCTTCCTGATTCAGTGAGTGAACACGACATCCGCAGAATTCTGCATGCCGCAGCGCGTGCGCCCAGCGGCAGTAATATTCAGCCCTGGAAAGTGCATGTAGTGTCCGGGGCGTCCCGAAATGCGCTATCTGAAGCCTTATGCACTGCACACGATAATGGCGAGCCGGAAACGCGCGAATATCAATACTATCCCTTAAAGTGGCGCGAGCCTTATCTGGCGCGGCGTCGCGAAACCGGCTGGGGTCTGTACCACATGCTTGGTATTACACGTGAAGACAAGGCGGGAATGAAGCGTCAGCACGGTCGCAATTACGCGTTCTTCGATGCGCCTGTTGTCCTTTTCATCACACTTGAAAATGATCTGGAAACGGGCAGCTGGATGGATCTGGGCATGTTCATTCAGTCCATTATGATTGCAGCGCGAGGACTGGGTTTGCACACCTGCCCACAAGCCGCGTTGAGTAATTATCCGGCGATTGTGCGAAGCCACCTCTCGATTCCTGACAATGAAATCATCGCCTGTGGCATTTCACTGGGCTATGAAGACACTGCGCATCCGGCCAATCAGTTGCATACGACGCGCATGCCTATTGAGGAGTTCACGGTTTTCCATGATCAGTTCAATGGGAAAGTGCAGAGCAAGCAAGGCACAGAAAAGGATGACAACCTGCGGAGCGATGACGACGCACGGAAGGAAGATAATACGCGAACCGACGGAGAGGCATCATGACAAATACGTCTGCAGAGGAATCGTCCGCAACACAGAATACGCCGCCAAAGAATACGCCTGCAAACAAAACGTCCACAGAGTATACGCCGGCAGCCAGAACGCCAGAACGTAAAACACCCGCAGATGAGGAGTCTGTCATTTCCAATCGTCTGCTCACTGATCTTCTGCCGATACTGAAGCTCACGCCCGACTATGTGCAGTCGCATTTGCAACTTGCACCGGGTAACTTTCTGCCTTCTCACCTGCAGGTCAATGAGCTGGCTTGTGGCGCGGTCGCCGCGGCAGCGTTGTCGGCCGCAGATTTGCGCGATGCGCAACTGGCGCAGGTTGACCCTGCACAGGTTTCGGTCGCCTTTCGCAACGACCAGCTGCAGACCATCGATGGCGAGCGTGCAGCGGTCTTCAAATCACACTCGGGATTTTTTCCAACGAGGGATGGCTGGGTTCGTTTACATGGAAACTATCCACATCACCGACAGCGCCTGCTTGAAACCCTGGGTCTGCCTGACGACAGTTCACGCGAAGAACTGGCGCAGGTGCTGAAATCCTGGGACGCGGCTGATGTTGAAACTGCTGTGACGGCGGCAGGGGGCATTGCCGTGAAGGTACGCGACAGCAAGGAGTGGCGCGATACGGACCAGGCGAAAGCTGCAGCGCGCGTGCCGTTGCTGAGTATCGACAACATCCGGCCAGAGACGCCGACTCCTCAAGCGGCACCGACGGGTCGTTTCCGCGTTCTGGATCTGACCCGGGTGATTGCCGGACCGGTAGCCACCCGCACCCTGGCCTATTTGGGTTGTGATGTGCTGCGTGTGGATAACCCGTCCATGCCGGAACTGCCGGTGCAGCATGTGGACACCGGGGCGGACAAACGTTCTGCGCTGCTTGATCTGCGCGAGCCTGAAGCGCTGCATCGACTGCACGAATTGCTGGCCACCGCCGACGTGCTGGTGACTGGGTACCGACCACAGGCACTGTCTGCATTCGGACTGGACAGTGATTCGCTGGCAGCGACATATCCTCATCTGATTCACGCTACGCTCTCGGCCTGGACGTTTGAAGGCCCCTGGGGCGCGCGACGCGGCTTTGACAGTATTGTCCAGGCGGCCACAGGCATTGGTGTCCTTGAATCCAAAGACGGCAAAACACCGGGCGCCATGCCGGCACAGGCGCTGGACCACGCCACAGGCTATCTGCTTGCTGCCGGCATTCTGCGCGCCCTCAAATGGCGCCGCGAACAGGGTGGCACCTGGCGCGTTCAGGCGCATCTTCTGTCCACAGCAAACTGGTTACTGGCTCAGGGCCAGGCCAGGGAACAGGCAGAAGTCCTTCAGGATGTGTCAGACTGGCAGGTAAGGCAGTCCGGTCCCTCCGGAAACGTTATACAATCGCGTCCTGCCTTTGCGATTGATCGCCATGCCAGTTTTTCGCAGATCGGCGGACTCTGGGGCAGCGACGATCCGTCCTGGCTGGGCGACTGAAAGACCAAAGCCAGGAATCGGTGTTATCTTCCGGTCCGCCTGGCAGTCTTTGGGCCGTGTTTCCTGCATTGTCACTATTTCGTCGCATTTTATTGTCATTATTTCGTCGCTTTATTTAAGTCGCATGTTTTTAAGTCGCCTTCAATCAGGTCGCGCTTTAATTTCGCCGCACTTTAAATTCGTCGCCCTTTAATCATTTCGTCACCCCTTTCTATTCATTCTTTCCGATTCATTTTCCGGCCAACGCAACATGCCTGACTCCAAACCCGATACATCCCCGCAATCAGCGGCTCTGGCGCTGCTCGCCCTGTCTCTTGGCAGTTTCTGTATCGGCACCACCGAATTTGCCAGCATGGGGATATTGCCGCTGATCGTGCAGGATCTGCGCGTCAGCATTCCTTCTGCCGGGCACGCCATTTCTGCTTACGCCATCGGTGTAGTGGCAGGCGCGCCACTGCTGACCATGGCGGGTGCCCGTCTGCATCGCCGTCCTTTTCTGCTGATGCTGTTTGCCATGTTTATTGTCGGCAATGTTCTGTCGGCGCTGGCCCCGTCCATTGAATGGCTGATTCTGGCACGCTTCCTGACCGGCCTGCCTCATGGCTGCTATTTTGGTGCCGGCGTGGTGGCGGGCGCCCATCTGGTGGGTAAAAGCCGGACTGGCAGAGCCGTATCGCTGATTCTGCTGGGTCTGACGGTCGCCAATATTATCGGCGCACCCGCGGCCACGTTCGCCGGTCAGATGCTGGGATGGCGCAATACTTATCTGCTGGTGGCATTCTTTGGTCTGATTGCATTTGTCTGCCTGTGGCTCTGGCTGCCGAAATCGGCCGCCTTAAAGGGCAATGCACTCAGCCAGGAACTGCACGGACTGAAAACGCCGAAAGCCTGGTTTTTACTGTCGATCATTGCGATAGGAACAAGCAGTATCTTTGCCGTATACACCTATATCGGGCCGATGGTCACGGACATTGCCCATATGCCGTCTGCCATGATTCCTGTTGCGCTCATGACTTTTGGCGCGGGCATGACCAGTGGCAATCTGCTGGGCGGTTATCTGGCCGACAAATATCAGCAGAAAGGTATCGTGATTGGCTTTTGCTGCGTGTTGATTACACTTGCCATTTTCGGTCTGACTGCCTCGTCGCCATGGATGCTGCTGGTCTGCATGTTTGCCATCGCCTTCAGCTCAATGCTGGTAGTGCCTTCCATGCAGGTGCAGATTATGTTCAGTGCACCGCAGGCGCCGACGCTGATGGGTGCGCTGACCCACGCCGCTTTCAATGCCGCCAATGCGCTGGGCGCCTGGCTCGGCGGAGTCACGATCGCTGCCGGCCTTGGTCTGGTATCTCCCATCTGGGCCGGCGCAACGATGACGCTGACCGGATTGGCGATATTCCTTTTGCGCCGCAGAATTTTACCCAGTGCGTTTTCAATAAAGCAGCAATAGCCCTGAGCGAAATCTCCATTACCAGCCCGCTTCCTGCGCCAGCGTACTGACCATTTGCGCGGCGGGCATGGGGCGTGCCAGCGCTGCTGCCTGTCCGGCCCACTGCGCCGCAAATGCATCACTTCCTTTGGCGCTGGCCGCGGCGCTCAGCGCCTTTGCAGCATCATAGGTCATGGAGTAGCCCGGTATGGGCGGGCGAGCGCTTGAGGGCTCATCAATGTACAGTCTGTTGCGCAGACCTCGCGCTGCCCTGCCTGACAGCGTGGTAGTAACACAAGTGTCATAAGCACGCTCGCTTTGCAGCGCCCGGCGATAGGCTTCGTTGGCCGCCGATTCCGGACACAGCACAAATGCCGTGCCACACTGCACGCCCGCAGCACCTAATGCCAGCGCCGCTTTGATAGCCGCACCATCCATGATGCCACCGGCTGCCACCACCGGTAATGACGATTGTGTTGCAAGCAGATGAACCAGGGCAAATGTGCCAAATTTGGCATCACCATTTTCAGGATCGAATACGCCGCGATGGCCCCCGGCCTCATAACCCTGCGCAACCAGGATATCAATACCCGCAGCTTCAATCTGTCTGGCCTCTGCCGGTGTGGTAGCCGTTGCCATAAGCAGGATCCCTGCGTTTTTCAGCGCCTGAATATATTCCGCAGATGGCAGACCAAAGTGAAAACTCACCACGGCCGGACGCATTTCCAGCACCAGTTCAAGCATCTGCGCATAGCCCGGAAAGGGTCGGTAAATATCCTTGAGATCTGCCGGTGGCGTAGCATCAAACTCTTCAAACCAGGGACGCAGATGTTCAATCCAGGCTTTATTGGCTGCCGGATCAACAGGTGTAGGCTTATGACAAAAGAAATTGATGTTGACTGGCTTGTTCGTCAATGATTTGACTTCAGCCATCATATTGCGCGCCTGATCCAGGGAGGCGGATGCAAGTCCCAGCGACCCAAGCCCACCCGCTTCCGATACCGCCGCGGCCAGCGCCGGCGTTGACACACCAGCCATGGGCGCCTGGATCAGCGGATAGGTAATATTCAAGCGTTGAATCAATGTAGCGGTCGATGAAGTAGCCATGTCATTCCTTTTGTGCAACCCGAAACGTCGGTGCAATCATAATAGCAAAATTACAAAGGCAGAATGACTTGCAAAGACTGGCTCAGCTACGGTGTGGAAGTTCTGTACTGATACGGGCGACATAAATGTCTGCCACGCCTGGATACCCGTCAACGGCACTTTTATGAGCCAATGTAGGCATTCCAGGATCAACATGGCTGCGCCCAAGCACCCGCACATCGACGTGATGTCAATAAAGAAAAAAGGCGCCGGGTTTGACGTGGCGCCTATTTTCAATTTGGTTTCTCAACCCATCAGTAACCGACGGTCACGCCGTCAGGGTTGCGCGGATCAGAGTAGCCATACATCATGCCATCGCGAATCTGTATGGTCTGCGTGCGGCCCATGGTGGGCTTGACGACAACTTTGTAGCCCATTTTTTTGAGCAGATCAACGGTATCAGGACTGAAGCCAGGCTCCAGGCGCAGCTCGTCAGGCAGCCACTGATGATGAAAGCGCGGCAGCGCAGCAGCCACTGCCGGATTCATGCCAAAATCAATGGTGTTGATCAGCGTTTGCAGCACGGTAGTAATGATGCGGGCGCCACCGGGGCTACCGGTTACCAGCCATGGCTTGTTATCTTTCAGCACCATAGTGGGGGTCATGGAAGACAGCGGACGCTTGCCAGGTTCAATGGCATTGGCATCGCCGCCGATCAGGCCAAAGGCGTTGGGAACACCGGGCTTGGCAGAAAAGTCATCCATCTCGTTGTTCAGCAGAATACCGGTATTGCCGGCAATGATACCGCTACCGAAATTCAGGTTAAGCGTGTACGTAACGGCAACCGCATTGCCATCTTTATCGACAACTGAATAATGAGTTGTCTGGTCACTTTCATACTTCTGCGGACCACCGGGTTTGATGTCCTTGGACGGCGTCACTTTGTCTTCACCAACCAGCTTGGCCAGATCATCGGCATAGGATTTGGCAATCAGGCCTTTTTGCGGAACTTTGACAAAGTCGGTGTCGCCCAGATACTCGGAGCGGTCAGCATAGGCACGCTTTTCTGTTTCGGCAACCAGACGCACGGTTTTTGCGCTGTTGGGGCCGGATTCATTCAGCGCGAAATGCTCCAGCACATTCAGCATCTGGATAATATGGATACCTCCGGAGCTCGGTGGTGGCATGGACACGATCTGATAGCCGCGATAATCGCCCGTCACCGGCTCGCGCTCAACCACTTTGTAGTTGGCCAGATCTTCTTTGGAAATCAGGCCTTCGTGTTTGCTCATTTCCTGAACGATCTGATCGGCAATGGCACCTTTATAAAAGGCATCGCTGCCCTGCTCTGCAATCATTTTCATGGAGGCTGCCAGGTCTTTCATGACCAGAGGCTCACCGGCTTTGAGCGGTTCGCCATCCTTGAAGAAGACTGCCTTGGTGGTATCCCATTTGCCCAGATTGTCTTTCTCAACGGCCAGTGTTTCGGCCAGCGTCTGACTGACAGGGTATCCTTTCTCGGCCAGTTCGATGGCCGGCTGAATCACATCAGCCAGCTTCATGGTGCCCCATTTTTTCAGGGCATGTTCCATGCCCTTCACGGTGCCCGGTACGCCAACTGCAAAATGGGTGTACAGGGATTTGTTATTGATGACCTGACCCTTGTCGTCCAGATACATGTTGCGACCTGCCTTGGCCGGGGCCATTTCCCTGAAGTCCAGGGCGATGGTTTTACCGGATTTGGCGTCATGAACCATCATGAAGCCGCCGCCACCCAGGTTACCGGCGTTAGGCAGTGCCACTGCCAGCGCAAAGCCGACAGCAACGGCTGCATCAACGGCATTACCACCTTTTTTGAGTATTTCCAGACCAATATTCGAAGCCAGACGCTGTTCAGAGGCCACCATCCCGTTCTTCGCGCTGACCGGATGGAAAATATCCATGTCAAAGTCGTATTTGATGGTGGGTGGCGCAGGCAGATTGACCGTTCGGGCAGCATTGGCCTGATCCTGGGCTGATACCGGCCCCATAGCCAGCGCCATGGCGACACTGACGCAAACAGCCGACCAGGAGAGCCGGCCCAATTTTTTATTGAACAGCATGGATGTGCTCCTCGAATAGAGAGTATCTTATTGACCGCAGTCCGGCAGATCTCCTCTTTGCCGGGCAACGTGATAAATGGCTGACCACGATTGTAAATTCAACCGCCGTAAATTGATAGGGGAGCAGGGGCTGTTTAACGGCTTCTTACAAAGCGACTGCAAATTGCACTCAGAAGGCATCCATCTGCGTAAATCTTGAGCACTAAACTGCGATGCATCAGCACCTTTTAGTACCAGATCTTTCAGCATCAGGCTGCAGCGCTCGCCATTGAGGCGCCACGCGTGTAAGCCCTGGCAATTACCAGTCAAATCCCTTTTTGGCATGCTCCAGCTGGCGTCGGTCGCGCTTGGTGGGACGTCCCTGGGCAATACTCAATGCAGGTTCACTGGCGAGCCGACGCTGTTCCTGCGCAGCCTCCCGGGCAAGGCGGCTGGCTTCGGTTTCCTCATAAAGCGTGCGCGCGACGGGCGCCGGCCCCCGAACAGCCGACAAGGCGCGGACTTCGACCACCGTCGTCGTCTGATCACGCCGAATACTGACCAGATCACCCACATTGACCTCACGCGCCGATTTGGCCGGCTGATCGTTCACCAGAACACGTCCTTTGCCGATTTCGGTGGCTGCCAGCGAGCGGGTCTTGTAAAAGCGTGCGGCCCAGAGCCATTTATCGATGCGCAGTTTTTCCATGGATGATTGACAGATAAGCAAAATGAATATCGAAGGGTGACCGTTTCGCGGCGGCCAGCGCTTCATTGTAGACCTATTTTTACCGGCGGACGAGGCGCTGCCAGGGTGGCCGGCGTTGGGTGAACGAGATACGCTCCGGCTCGCCAGGGGTACACGGCGTCAGCTTTGCGGCATGCGGTAACAGACATATGCTGCCCCAAGGATCGCGAAAATCTCATGTATCCCTGACAGGCGCACAAGCAATCAGCAGTTCAGCGATTGCGTGTAAACTCTTGCCCCATCACCTTTCTCTTTTGATTTCACTGTTCATCATGAAATATTTTCTTCAAATCCTGCTGGCTGCCGCCACACTGCTGAGCGTCAGCGCCCCCGCCACGGCCCGTGCCGATGACATCGGTTGCGTCAGCACTACCTGGCGCATCGTCAACAACGATAAGGTCTGCGTGCAATCGTTCCGCGACCCGCAAATCGAGGGCGTCACCTGCCACCTTTCCTACGCAAAGACCGGTGGTGTCTCGGGTGCCCTTGGCCTGGCCGAGAACCCCTCGCGATTTGCCCTTTCCTGCCGTCAGGTTGGGCCGCTGAAGGCAGCCCAGCCTATTCGCAAAGTGCAGGAAGACGTCTTTACACGAAGAATGAGTTTCCTGTTCAAGGGACTGAATGTCTCGCGTCTGGTAGATACGGAAAACAACTCACTGATCTATCTGGTTGTCAGCGAAAAACTCATCGATGGTTCACCGTATAACAGTATTTCCGTGGTGCCGCTGATGCCCTGGGGTGACACCGAGCCTTCGGTTCAGGTCAAATGAGCATCGATCGCCATTGTCATGATTCAGGACGCGCTGAACGCCATTGATCCTGCCCGTTTGTGGTGGCAGCCCTTGCGTGGCTGGCTGCCTGGCGGCGAGCGGTGGCAAAAGGTCATTTCTGCGGGGTCTGACAACCCGGCAGCGTTGATATCAAAGGACGAACAGGCGGGTATGCCCGTTGCAGATATACTCAATCGCCTTGCACCGCCCGGATTTCATTTGCAATTTGTTCATCAATCTGCGCTGCTGCCCGGTGTGGCCTATGAACAGTTCATTTTTGATACCGGTCAGTGCCCCACCCGCGACAATCTGCATGATTTTTTCAACGGCCTTTGCTGGTTTCGATTCCCTCAAGTCAAATCGCTGTTCAACCGGATTCAGGCAAGGCAGATTCGACGTCAGGGTGTCGGTCAGCATCGCGGAATCATCAGGGATACCATCACGCTTCTGGATGAGGGCGGCATGTTTCTGTTGGCGCCACCATCGTTATGGGAGGCGATTCGGGAGCGCGACTGGAAGCGGGCGTTTGTGCAGGAGCGTGACTTGTGGCGGCAAACCCGGACTGCCATTGTGGGCCATGCGCTTCTGGAAAAATGCGTCTCGCCTTATCGCGCCATCACCGCCAATGTGATTGCCATTCCACAGGGCACGCCTGCAGAAGATATCGATAACGTCATGGCACGGGAACTCGAGCGCCTGCTGGACGACAGTCTGCAGGCCAAACCGCAACAACCTTTGCCGGTTATGGGCATTCCCGGCTGGGATCCGGCCAGTGAAGACCCTGCTTTTTATGACGATCTGACGGTTTTTCGTCCGCCTCGTCCGCGCCCGACGTAATCACCGCAGCGCGCTCACGCAACCTCAGCTTGCGGATTCGGGCTCGCTCGGCCGATCTGCCTATCCACCAAGCCGCCACTTATCCTCCCGCCAGCATCCCGCTTAGCCCAGCACGCCAAATTGCTGCAACGCCTTGAACAGCATGTAGGCGGCCAGAGCAAACAGCAGTCCGGCAAAGACCTTGCGCAACTTATCGACTGGCAGCGTATGGGCCTGGCGAGCCCCTACCGGTGCCATCAGTACGCTCATAATGACCAGCAGTACCAGAGCGGGCCAGTACACATAACCCAGCATGCCATTTCCGATACCGACTTCGCGAATGCCCGACAGGATATAACCGACACTGTTGGACAGTGCTATCGGAAAACCCAGAGCGGCAGAGGTGGCCACGGCATTGCGCAGCGGCACGTTGCACCAGACCATGAAGGGGACTGACAGAAAACCACCACCGGCGCCAACCAGTCCCGAAATAAAACCGATGCCTGTACCCGCTGCGGTACGCCCGACCATACCCGGCAACTGCCGTGATGGTTTGGGTTTTTTATTGCGCAGCATTTTGAAGCCGGAATAGCCCACAAACAGCGCGAAGAAAAGCGAAAGCGCGGCACCATGCAGGTAGGAAAATATGGCCCCACCGGAAAGCAGACCACCCAGGATAATGCCGGGAGCCAGCGTAAAGACCACGGACCAGAGCACGGCGCCTTGCCTGTGGTGAGCGCGCATGCTGGAAAGCGAGGTGAAGAGAATCATGCCCATGCTGGTCGCGATAGCCGAGTGAACGGCCAGATCGGGCGACATGAGGGAAGCGCCAAAGATCAGCGTCAGGAAAGGCACGAGCACCATGCCGCCCCCGACACCAAGAAGGCCGGCCATGAACCCGCCAAAGGCACCCAGGCACAATAGCGCAATGATGGTAAGTACGCTCAACACTTTCTCCGGTTTCGTTTGAATGAGACCTCGAAAGAGGCAGAAATAGCCGATAGCCTGCAACCAGGCAGCATCACCGTCAGATCGTCATTCGGCGATCCATCGGTCGTGTGCATTACTTCAGGTTCCCGGACAGGAACTGCTGCAGACGCGGACTGCGCGTATTACCAAAGACTTCATCGGGTGTCCCTTCCTCTTCAACCGTACCCTGATGCAGGAACATCACATGGCTGGCCAGATTGCGGGCAAAACCCATTTCATGCGTCACCACAATCATGGTGCGGCCCTCTTCGGCCAGTTTTTGCATGACACGCAAAACGTCGCCCACCAGTTCGGGGTCCAGCGCGGAGGTGGGTTCATCAAACAGCATGACTTCCGGTTCCATGGCCAGGGCACGTGCAATGGCCACGCGCTGCTGTTGTCCGCCTGACATTTGCGAGGGGTACTGTTTTTCTACGGCGGGTGGCAGTCCGACCTTGTTCAGATACTGACGCGCGCGTTCAATGGCTTCTGCCTTGGGCACACCCAGTACATGGATGGGCGCCTCAATGATATTTTCCAGCGCGGTCATGTGCGCCCACAGATTGAAGTGCTGAAATACCATGGCCAGCTTGGTACGAAACATCTGCAGCCGTTTTTCGTCAGACACGCGCAGACGGCCACGGGCATCCTGACCCACGGTAAGGGTTTCGCCGTTAAGCGAGACAGTACCACTGTTGGGCTGCTCCAGAAAGTTGATGCAGCGCAGGAAGGTACTTTTACCGGATCCGCTGGAACCGATCATGGCAATCACATCGCCGGCCCTGGCCTGCAGTGACACGCCCTTCAATACTTCGTTCTGTCCGTATGACTTGTGAATGTTCTGAACATCGAGTTTATACATAACGATCCTAGTGTTGGCTATGGCCAAGAAAGCCAAGCGTTCTCTTTTCCAGCCTGCGGAACAGTGCCACGAGAATAAACGAGACACACATATACAAAATGGCTGCCGTGCCGTAGGAGGCAAACGTCAGATAGGTAGCGGCGTTGGCGTCCC
>JAFAGQ010000143.1 GCA_023422555.1 Pseudomonadota bacterium | reverse complement strand
AATCGCACATAATGTTTGACTCTTCGTTTATTCCCTAACGGCGCAGTAGCAAAGCGGTTATGCAGCGGATTGCAAATCCGTCCAGAGCGGTTCGACTCCGCTCTGCGCCTCCAATATTCATGCGGTTTTTCGAGCAATTAAAACTATAAATCTGCTCCTCAAAATAGCAGCTGCTCCGCAAAAAATTTGAATCCGGCGTATCTAATTGTCACTTTCAAGCCGTGACTCAATGTGACGTCGACCGCAGCGTTTGTCACCCATTTGTCTGAATTTTAATCAGCCATTAACTTTTCCAATCAACGGGCAGCAGTATCCACCTTCGCCTGATTCGGTGTTTCCCAATTGCCCCGCCATCCGGCTAATAAATGATCCCAAAGCTCCAGATTAGAAACTTATAGTTTTGTTTTATTTTGCATTTGCTGCCTTGCGGCGTAATATGCTTATTTTCAACCTTGTGTTGTCGTTCAGGACGACCTGACTATCATGGCTTCAAACCCTTCTGTACTCGCGCCTTCTGCGCAAACTAAAATCAATCTGGTCCCGGCGCTGGTTTCTCTAGTCCTGATTGTTCTGGGCACCTTATATCTGAACGGAACCGTCAGCGGCCGGCAGGCCACGTTATGGATTGTTGGTGTCCTGCTGGGTGCCACGCTTTATCACAGTGCCTTTGGCTTTACCTCGGCGTGGCGCGTATTTATTTCTGATCGCCGCGGTGCAGGATTGCGTGCGCAGATGCTGATGCTCGCATTCGGATGCCTGCTGTTTTTCCCGGCACTTGGAAATGGGACGCTCTGGGGTCAGGATGTCAGCGGTTTCGTCAGCCCCGTTGGCACGTCTGTTCTCGTTGGCGCATTCATCTTCGGCATCGGCATGCAGATGGGCGGTGGCTGCGCATCGGGTACGCTGTATACCGTGGGTGGCGGCAGCACGCGCATGATCATTACCCTGGTGGGATTTATTATCGGCTCTGTCATAGGCGCCGCACACCTTCCCTGGTGGTCCAGCCAGCCATCGTTTGCCCCCTATTCAATCGTGAAAGAATGGGGTGTTCCTACGGCACTCGTCATCAGCATGGCATTTTTCCTTGCCATTGCACTGTTTACTGTGTGGGCAGAAAAACGTCGCCACGGCACCCTGATTTCTTCCGCGGTGGCTGCAGGCAAGCCACGAGGCTGGGGCAGATTGCTTTCCGGCCCCTGGCCACTGGTCATTGGTTCTGTTCTGCTTGTGCTGCTGAACTTTGCCACACTGGCGCTGGCAGGTCGTCCCTGGGGTATTACCTCTGCATTCGCGCTGTGGGGTTCCAAAATTCTGATGGCCACCGGATATGATGTCAGCAGCTGGGGCTTCTGGCAGGGACCGGCAGCCGCATCGCTGGCCGAACCCGTACGCAACGATATTACAAGTGTGATGGACATTGGCATTATTCTTGGTGCGCTGCTGGCAGCAAGTCTGGCTGGCAAATTCGCACCTGTCTGGAAGCTGCCTGCCCGATCCATCGCTGCTGCCATTATTGGCGGTCTGCTGCTGGGTTACGGCGCGCGCCTTGCCTTCGGCTGCAATATCGGTGCCTATTTCAGCGGCATCCTTTCCGGAAGCCTGCATGGCTGGCTCTGGCTGGTCGCCGCATTTTTCGGCAATATTATCGGAACGTCAATTCGTCCGTTCTTTGGTCTGACGGTAGAAAAGACCACACAAACCGGATGCTGATTCTATCGGTCCAGAATATCACAAACGTCATACACGGAAATTCAGCAGTCATGCGCTGACCGCAATGCCGTGATTTACCGGCGAGATGGCATCTGATAAGGAAAGGGCGAGGTTTTTATACCCCGCCCTTTTTATTCCTGTTCAGTTGTTGTAGGTCAGTGATTTCGAATCAATTATTACGACAACTGTGATTGATTACACCAACTGTGATTGATCACAACAACTGTGATTACGCGCAGCATGATTACTCTTCATGAATCTCAACCCTGCGGTTTTGTGCGCGCCCTTCCGCTGTGCTGTTGTCGGCCACGGGTTCCTGTGCTCCCTGTCCCTCTGTATGGATGCGGTCATCCGGCACGCCATGTAACACCAGATAGGCCTTGACCGACTCTGCGCGACGTTTCGAAAGCGATTCATTGCTCGGCGCCTTTCCTGTTTCGTCGGCGAAACCAGTCAGTCTTACCTGCTTACCGGATTCTTTCAGTTGCTCGGCATATTGATTCAGCTGTTCATGAAATGCAGGATCGATCTCTGCACTGTCGCTCGCAAACTGAATCTGAGGAACGCCGGCTGCATTGCTATCCCCTGTTGCCGCAGATTCTGTCGGCGCATTTTGCGCGTTGGTATCAGTTGCGGATTCTGCACTTGGTGGCATCGAAGTGGAGGACGCTGAGCCAGAAGCCGCATCTGGATTAGTCTGCGTGGCTTCACCAAAAGTCGTTGTCTTGCCTGCTGGCTCTGACGTTGAAGATGACCCATTTGGCGCATCTGAATTTCCCGGCGCGGCTTCTCCAAAAGTCGTCGTCTTACCGGCTGGCTCTGACGTTGCAGACGAATCATTCTCCGCAGCTTCATCTGCAGGGGCAGAGGTTGAAGACGACTCAGTCGTTGTGCCTTCGCCCGTAGATGATGTGGATGGAGTGTCAGAAACTGACGAGGCTGCCGTCTCTGGCGTCGCAGGTGCCTGCGTGCCGGACGTACTATCTGCAGCGGATTCAGCGTTCGATTCCGGCTTGGCTGCCGCAGCATCGGCACCTGTAGTCTCGCCTGACTGACCCGCCGGATTCGTTGCTGAGGTTGCCGCGCCAGAAGTGGAGGCGGCTGCCTCCTGTGCATTTTCCTTCACGGGCGTGTCAGTACTGACCGCGGCAGCATCGCCTGCACTGCCCGCGCTACTGTTGCTCGCGGCATTATCGTTAGTGCTACTGTCAGTACTAGCGGCGGCGCCTTCCGTCGTCATGGTATTCCCCGATGATGCCTGTCCGGAACCAGCTTCAGACGATGACGTCTGATCATTGTTGACAGCATTATCACTGGTTGACTGGGCGTCGGGTGTACGTGAGCTGGTATTGCTTTCATCCTGCGTGGCGGAATCCGGCTCCATGCTGTCACTTGCCTCGCCAGTGGTGGGTGCAGCGGTTTCGCTCGTTCCGCTCGATGCTGCGGAAGACCCTTCGGCCGCAGGTGTACCGTCATTCTGAGCAGACGAACTGGAAGTGCTGTCTGTTACTGACGACGATGTGTCACCTGAAGTGGAATCTGCATTATTGGACGACGCTGCCGTCTGATCTGGCGCCGTCGATGAGTCCGGCGAACTGAATTCGGTTGTCGGACTTGAAGTTACGCCCCCTGCTGTATCGGATGGCGAAGCGTTGGATGGCACGCCACTGGCATTGCTTGTATCATCCGCCGCCTTTTGCTGGGACGAATCCTCAGATGGCGATGTCGCTGCGGGCGTATCCTGAGCAGGCGCACTCTGATCTGGGGTCTCTTGTGCTGGTGCTTCTTGTGTCTGTGTTTCCTGCGGCGATGTCTCTTGCGTCGGCGCCTCCTGCGCTGGCGTTACTTCTGCCGATGTCGAGTCCGCAGCGCCAGATTCAGCGCCATTTTCAGTGCCTGATGCAGCCCCTGCATTTGATTCAGCGCCCGCATCAGTCGTCGCTGAAGATCCTGCTGCAGTACCTACCGCCGATGCGCCTGCAGCAGCATCAGCCGCCGTCGAAGGCTCAGTAGCCGCTGGCGCTTCTGAAGGCGTTTCGGCAGACTCCGCAGCCGCTGGTGTCTCAGCAGGTGTCTCAGCAGGTGTCTCAGCTGGAGATTCAGCCGGCGCTTCTGAAGCAGCAGGAGCAGGTACGGTTGATGCGGCCGGGTCCTGTGTCGCCCCTTCAGTCGAAGACTGCTCCTGATTTGCCGGCTTGGCATTGTCGGTCTGACCATTGTCCGATTGCGTACAACTCTTTATCCACGCAACGCCTGCCAGAATGACGGCCGCAGTGAGTACCCATTTGAACCAGCCATTGCGCTGACTCTCATTTCCCACAGCGGGCTGGGAGGCAACGGCCTTGCCATTCGGCGCGACAGTTCCATTACTGCCGTCTGCAGCGGCAACCGCCTCAGGACCAAACAAATCCTGCAGGCTCGTGACACCTAGCGCTGCCAGCGCGGGTGCGTCCAGGTGCGCAGCAGCATAAGGAGCTGAAGCAGCGAGTACTCGCGGCAGGCTTTGCGCGGCGGCAGAATCATTGGCCAGCTGATTTTTCAGGTAAGACAGAACGAACGGCAGGATGATCGACAGCAGCGAGCCGACCTGCGTCGCATCCAGGCCTGTGACTTCCTGCAGGTGTTTGACGATTGATGGTCTTTGCGCACCCAGAATCGTCTCCTGCTCTTTTTCGCCTGTAGAGACAATCTGTGTGAACTGATCGTTGGTCAGTACGGTTGGCGACAAGGCGCTGGAGGCAAGGTTAGCCTGCGTTTGGCTGTTCTGTATCTGATCGGCCAGTTCTCTGGCGCCGTCCGGATCCGCTGCCTTGCGGGCCATTGCACCTGTGATCAATGCAGCAGCCTTGTCGTAGGCGGTAATTGCGTTTGAACGGGAAATATCCAGATAACCGGAAACCTGGGCAATCAGGCTATCGCGAATTGGGCCATTGAAAAACTGACTGAAATCGACACTCATGGAATCCTCATACCTTGATTGGGAAATGAACGGAACTGCCACTGCTGTTGCGTCCCCATAGTATCATTAATGGGCGACTCTCACCGCCCTGGCCTGATCTGTCACCCAGGCAGATCGTTAATTTGTTGTCGTCTGCGCGGCCTTTTCCCGGTGATAACGCAAGGTGCCCCTGTGGATGACGCGATCTTCTGGAATGATCTGGTCTGGCGTCAGTGTTGGCTCCTGCTGGATCCGTTCATAGATCGGATCAAAATCAATTTGCGCCAGATCGAACAGATCATCGAGCTTATTCACGACAAAATAGCTTTTCTGCAAATCATCGATTCGATAGTCCGTGCGCATCACCCGCTCCAGGTTAAATGCAATACGGTTCGGGGAATCATCTTCCAGACAATACTGGCTCTCGGTAAAAGAGGAACTGATGCCGGCGCCATAGATTCGCACCCCATCTTTCTGTTGCACAAGGCCGAACTCAATTGTGTACCAATACAGTCGTGATATGAATGGCAGAATTCCGTGTTCAAGAGCCTTCAGGCCGCCCTGTCCGTATGCCTGCATAAAATCAGCAATCGCAGGATTCATCAGCATGGGCGCATGGCCGAAAACATCATGGAAAATATCCGGCTCCTGCAAATAATCCAGCTTGTTCTTCGTGCGAATGAATTGGCCCGCGGGAAAGCGCCGATTGGCAATATGCGTAAAGAAGACATCGTCGGGCACCAATCCGGGAACGGCAACGATCTGCCAGCCGGTGTGCTTCATAAGCATATCGTTAAGCCTGCGAAAATCCGGAATGTGGTCAGCAGTAATGGGCATCTGTTTCATGCAGTCCAGATACTCATCACAAATCCGTCCGGGCAACAGTCGCGTCTGTCGCTCGTAAAGCGTTTTCCAGACGCCGTGTTCCTCGGCCGTATAGGCTTCCCAGTTCTGGTCGATCGTCCAGTCAGCTGACGGCGGAGCTGCGTCTTCTGCGGCACTGCCATGTTTTTTATTGATGTCCTGATTCAAGGTTTCCATATGCCTCCTCCGGCAGATTCTTGCTATGAGGAAACAATATCACGCACGGAGAATAGTGAAGGATTCATGCCTGAATCTGCAAAATAACGCAATAAAGTTACGCCAAATACAATTTTTCTGACATTTCTGAGATATTTGCGCGGCCATTAACTGCCTGCTGCGCAAAAAAATGCCATCCCTCAATCCTTGATGCTCGCCGACATGAGTACCAAAACGCACGCAAAAAATATCAACACGTCCCACAATCGTCGACAGGCCAGCCAATAAGCACACTTCCAAAGCAATTTAAAGCGCGTCTATGGCCTGCGCCAGCTTGACATCCTTTTCTGTGAGACCACCAGCATCATGCGTGGTAAGGCGAATATCCACCTTGTTATACACGTTACTCCATTCCGGATGATGATCGGCTTTTTCTGCGAGTAAGGCAACGCGCGTCATAAAACCAAACGCCTGAACGAAATCATCGAAGGCGAACTGTCGTCGTATTGCCTTACCGTCTTCATCAAGCGCCCAGCGATCCAGTGTGGCAAGTGCAATTCCGACATCGGCTTCATTCAATGGTTTCATTTTTCACTCCTTGACCTGACAGTCACGTGGCATTGACGGGAATGTATTCGCTTTTGATAGTAATGCAAACAGCCAGGGGTAACAAGGGTGAGCAGAACCGGTATTATCAACGCGTCAAAACCCGGTATTATCAGGTTGTGATTCATCGCAATGGAGAACGGAAAATGGATGAGCAGGTCAAGGGCGCCATGCAGAAATGGCCCAACGTGCCGGCAGTGTATGGCTGGCTTTCGTTGAATGAACAGGGAGACTGGCTGTTGCACACCGATGGGCGTGCACGGGATGGTCAGGATGGCGAGAAAATTGCCAATGAACAGATCCGCAGTTTCATGAATCGCAATTACGCAGCAACAGAAAAAGGGGAATGGTTTTTTCAGAACGGACCGCAGCGTGTATTTGCCGATCTGGCACGCGCGCCCTTTATCGTCAGACTTGCCGACGACAGTGCCACGCTGATGACGCACAATGGCCTGACCGTTACGCAGGTGTCAGCCTGGATACTCAGCGACGAGGGGCAGCTATATATGCAGACCGAACACGGTGCAGGCATGCTGGCAGGCCGGGATATGGGACTGCTCACGCCGCGCCTGCTGGTTAGCGCCGAGTCGCCATTGGATCAATTGCCTCTGGATCAGTCGCATCTGGAAAGTCTGGAAGCCGGAAACGTGCTGCAGGTTTCGCTGGACGGTGAAGCCGCGTTCACAGCGCCTATGCAGTGGCAGCCGGACCGGCAGATTCCGGACGAATTGGGATTTGTACGTCAGCCAGTGAACAGCTGAGGCTTTTTGCCAATGATCCGGTATTATTGTTTACACTATGCCTGATTCCATCGCATCAGAAATTTCATCATGACGTCACGCGCCCCGCATTACTTTCCCGCTCCTACCACACAGGCATTCTGCAGCCAGTGTGGCAACGCGCTGACGCGCCTTATCCCGCCCGATGATAATCGTGAGCGGGATGTGTGCAACCACTGTGGAGCGGTTCATTATCGCAATCCCCTTATTGTGGTAGGCACGGTTCCGGTCTGGAAAGACCAGATTCTATTGTGCCGCCGCGCCATTGAGCCTCGCTACGGCAAATGGACCTTGCCTGCCGGGTTCATGGAGCTGGACGAAACAACCAGTCAGGGTGCCATGCGTGAAACGCAGGAAGAAGCCGGTGCCGATGTTACCCTGGGTGAACTGTTCACGGTGCTGGATGTTCCGCGCGTCAATCAGGTGCATATGTATTTCCTGGCCCAGGCCAACAGCCAGGCCCTGGACCCCGGGCCGGAGTCCCTGGAGGCCCGGTATTTCAATCTGAATGAAATCCCCTGGGACGAACTGTCATTTCGCACGGTCACGCATACACTGCAGGCGTATCTGCAGGATTATGAAAGCGGTTCATTTACCACGCATTATCACAGCATCGAATAAAATGCGCCGCCCCGAGGTATCAAGACCATGATCACCCTGCCCTGCCTCGATAATGACACGCCCTTTCCACCGGCATGTCAGGCGCTGAAAGAACCCGACGGGCTGCTGGCTTTTGGCGGGGACCTGTCAGCCAACCGATTGTTGAAGGCTTACAGGCTGGGCATTTTCCCCTGGTATTCTGCAGAGCAGCCACTGCTGTGGTGGTCTCCCTCCGCCCGTATGGTCCTGAAGTGCGAAGATCTGAAAGTGTCGCAAAGCCTGCGTAAACTGCAAAAACGCATCGCCCGCCAGGAACAGGAGGCAGATGCCCCCGTTCGCATCACGACTGATCTTTGTTTTGAAGCGGTCATGCGCGCCTGCGCCGCTCCCCGCGATCAGCAGACCGGCACCTGGATCACAGATGAAATGATCGGAGCCTACACGGCACTGCACAACCAGGGCCATGCGCATTCCATCGAGGTCTGGCACGACGGACAGCTCTGCGGCGGTCTGTATGGCGTGTGTATCGGACGGATGTTTTACGGCGAGTCCATGTTCTCGTGGCGCAGCGATATGTCCAAAATTGCATTGCTGTGGCTGGTTGGCTTTCTGCGCGCCAGTCAGGTGCCATGGATAGACTGTCAGCAAAATACGCCACATCTTGCCAGCATGGGTGCTCTGCCAGTTGCGCGCGCTGATTTTTTGCGTCATGTTGCAGAGGCCGTCAACTTGCCCGCCTTTGCCTGGCCGGCAGGACAAATGCTGGCC
Organism: Pseudomonadota bacterium; assembly: GCA_023422555.1. Lineage (GTDB taxonomy): Bacteria > Pseudomonadota > Gammaproteobacteria > Burkholderiales > Burkholderiaceae_B > Advenella. Next base: position 823 of record JAFAGQ010000143.1, on the reverse strand, counting down.
AATGGTACTATCGTTCACCCGATGTGATCGTCCGCGTTTTTCAGGTATAGTAAATGCAATATTAACCGCGGAACCTTCAGCTGCCGGTGGTCTGCCATGAGCGATATCCACGATCCGTCCTTTAACGTCCTGCAGTTTTACCTGACCGCCCCCTATCCCTGCAGTTACCTGGATGGAAAAATGGCACGGTCACAGGTCGTTGTGCCCGGTCACCTGATTCGCACTCCCGTATACGCCCAGTTGCTGCGCAACGGTTTTCGTCGCAGCGGCCTGTTCACCTATCGACCCCGCTGCGATCAGTGTCGCGCCTGTGTTTCGATCAGGATCAATTGTGAGCAGTTCACCCCCAGCAGAACTCAAAAGCGCATTCTCAAACGTCATCAGAACCTGACCGCGCGCATTCGCCCGCTGGAATGGGACGATTCCCATTTCGCTCTCTATCGGAAATACCAGTCTGCCAGACATGCAGGCGGCGGCATGGATGACGACAGTTCGGAACAGTATGAGGAATTTCTGCTGACCAGCCGTATCGATTCACAGCTGGTGGATTTTCATGACGAAGAAGGTGTCCTGCGCATTGTCTCCATTATCGACGTGTCCGATGATGGTCTGTCTTCGGTCTATACCTTCTATGATCCCGATTACGAAGGCAGTCTGGGAACCTATTCGATTCTCTGGCAGGTGCAGCACTGCCGGGATCGCGGACTGCCCTGGCTTTATCTTGGTTACTGGATCGCCCAAAGTCGTAAAATGGCGTACAAAATCAATTTCAAGCCTGCCGAACTCTATATCAACCATCGCTGGGTCGACAGTGCAAGCCTGT
>JAFAGQ010000052.1 GCA_023422555.1 Pseudomonadota bacterium | reverse complement strand
GAAATACCCGTGCCAGACGCGTTACGCCCAGCGACAATGTACTGCGGTCATCATCAATCTGCTGACGAAACTGTTTGAGCTCGGCCTGCCTGACGCGTGAAGCCGCAAATTCAACACGATCGTACTTCCGGGTGAAGACCCGATAGCCGCCCTGATGCTGATCAAAGATGCGACTCTGCCCGCTGGGCGCCACATCAAATCCCTCTTCCTCCTGGGACTCAGGGGTAAGCAGCAGCGAAAACAAGGCACGTTTATCTTTATCAGTTTGCTTGTCGCGACGGTCCAGCGCCATTTCCGCCGCCAGATTGCTGCTGATTTTTTTTGCCAGGCTGGCGGCATGAATGGCATAGGCGGCCTGGTCGTGGCGCTGGCGACGCAGGCCCAGCAACTCGACGCCTATTTCGCTTGCCATCCCAGCCCGGGTCGCTTCCAGCAGATCCTGCTGGGCTTCACTGAGGGGCCATCCCGTAACCCGGGACCAGACGGTCAGCATCACGGTAAACAGCAGAATGCCAAGACTGGTATCCAGCAATGGCGAATGTTCAAATTCGTGAGCCCACGCGCGAAAGCGCGCCTGAACATTCGCGCGCAATCCCGGCCACGCATTGGATACGGTGGCTTCAAGTCGTACCTGTTCAAAGAAATCGTAAAGCAGTCTTGCTGTCTCGTCCTCTGGACAGGCAGCATCGTAAATCTGCTTATCGCACGCCAGGACGCGCAGCGCGAATCCGTCTGCCACCGCCCTGAAATCACGAAAAGAATGATTCGTACTGTCCAGTCTCAGATGAGGTGATAGCACCGGTACCAGCGTATCGTCCAGATACAGCCGGCCTCTTCGGAAATGTGCGTTGGTCTTTCCGCAAAGCGCTCGTAGCGCAGCACCACACAGTTCGTCAGTGTGCTGCTGGAATATGCTGTTCGCAATATCGTTCACGTGAGCAGCGTTCCTGCGAAGGCCTCCGGCAATTCCTCTTCAAAACAGCGCTGATAGTATTCGGCAATCAGTTCTTTTTCCGCATCATCACATTTGTTGAGAAATGACAGGCGAAATGCCAGGCCGGTATCGCCGAATATTTGCCGGTTCTCCGCCCAGGTAATGACTGTTCGGGGCGACATGAGAACCGAAATATCACCGGCTTCAAAGCCTTTGCGCGTGAGATTTGCCAGGTCCACCATTTTGCGAATGGTCTTGCGGCCGGCCTCATTGTCCATTTGGGGCACTCGCGCAGCCGTGATCTGCACTTCGTCTTCCGGCTGCAGATAATTGAGCGCAGCAACGATATTCCAGCGATCAAGCTGGGCGTGGTTCAACGACTGTGTGCCGTGATACAGCCCATTGAGATTGCCCAGGCCCAGCGTGTTGGCCGTGGCAAAAAGCCGAAAGTCCGGATGCGGTGCAATGCTGCGGTTCTGGTCAAGCAGCATGAAATGCCCGTTGCGTTCAAGAATGCGCTGTATTACGAACATGACATCAGGGCGGCCTGCATCATATTCATCAAAAATCAGCGCCATAGGCTGTTGCAGTGCCCAGGGCAGAATGCCCTCCTGAAACGCGGTAACCTGCCGGCCTTCACGCAGGACGATGGTATCTTTGCCCACCAGATCCAGACGACTGATATGACCATCAAGATTGACACGCACGCAGGGCCAGTTCAGCCGTGCCGCTACCTGTTCGATGTGGGTGGACTTGCCGGTACCATGCAGACCCTGAATCAGCACACGGCGGTTCTGTACGAAGCCGGCAAGAATGGCAAGCGTAACATCACGATTGAAATGATAGGCGGTATCGATGTCCGGTACATGTTCGCTTGCTTCGCAAAACGCCGGCACGGTCATATCGGTATCGAGACCGAAGACCTCCCGAACGGAAATCTGCCTGGTTGGACGTTCTGAATCCTGCATGCTGCTCATTGGATCTGTCTCCATTGCCATCTGCAGCGTTAATACGCTGCAGTGTTCTGTTTACCAAGACGGGGGCGACATCTTTGCGATGTCTCCCTGGACGTCCTTTACATCGCTGCGTTGGCCTTCTCAATTTCTGCCAGAGAGTCAGCGGCGCGCCGCAATACGGGCAGAAACTCCAGCGCCTTTTCCCGGGTAATTCGCATGATGGGCGACTGCGCCGCAATGCCCATGTTGGACTTGCCGTTTTCTCCGGGAACCAGCACCGCGATGCAGATAAGTCCTGGCAGAAATTCCTCGTTGTCCATGGCGTAACCCTGACGTCGGACCTGTTCGATTTCCTTTTCTATGGCATCGTATTGAGTCAGCGTATTGGGGGTATACTGTTCCAGAGGCGCCGCTTCAAGAAGCCGTCGGCACTGGGAAGGTGACATCTGGGCCAGAAACAGCTTGCCGCTGGCCGAACAATGCAACGGTACGCGCGAACCAGGATGCAGATAGAACCTGAGAGGAGCAACCGTTTCAACACGATCCAGGTAAAGGACTTCGTTGCCGCTGCAAGCCGTGATATTGCAACTCTCACCAATCTCTTCAACAAGATGCCGCAATACGGCACGGCGTGAACCGTG
>JAFAGQ010000013.1 GCA_023422555.1 Pseudomonadota bacterium | reverse complement strand
CATACATGGAAAACTTGGTTACCACTGACCAGACTAAAATTGAAGTCAAGAATCTGAACTTCTACTATGGCAAGTTTCACGCTATCAAAGACGTGAACATGCGGATCGCCAAAAACAAGGTCACGGCATTTATTGGTCCTTCTGGCTGTGGAAAATCCACACTGCTGCGCACGTTCAACCGCATGTATGAACTCTACCCCGGACAGCGTGCCGAAGGTGAGATCAATATGGACGGTGAAAATCTGCTGACGACCAATACCGACATCTCGCTGTTGCGCGCCAAGGTCGGTATGGTCTTCCAGAAACCAACACCATTTCCCATGAGCATTTATGACAACGTGGCTTTCGGTGTCAAACTGTTCGAGCGTCTGAGCAAGGCAGCCATGGATGAGCGCGTGGAATGGGCGCTGACCAAGGCTGCGCTGTGGAACGAAGTAAAAGACAAACTGGGACAGAGCGGCAATGGCCTGTCCGGTGGTCAGCAGCAGCGTTTGTGCATCGCGCGTGGTGTTGCGATCAAACCGGAAGTACTGTTGCTGGATGAGCCGTGTTCGGCACTGGATCCGATTTCAACGGTGAAAATCGAAGAGCTCATTACCGAGTTGAAAAAAGACTATACCGTTGCGATCGTGACGCACAATATGCAGCAGGCGGCACGCTGTTCAGACTACACGGCGTATATGTATCTGGGTGAACTGATGGAATTCGGTGAAACGGAACAGATGTTCGTGAAACCACGCCGCAAGGAAACCGAAGACTACATCACGGGCCGTTTCGGTTAAGCGTTAGACTGGACCCGAGGTCCATATTGCAGATGTAATGAAGGCCGCGATGCGGCCTTTTCCTTTTCTATACGACCATTTCCCATACGGGCCTTTTCCGTACGGGCGTTTTTTCTAAACGGGTCATGTATTTCAAACGTGAGTGTGTCCGTGTACGTGCGGATCTTCCATATCGGTCGTCTGCAGTTCCTGAAAAATGCCACAGTTTTTTACGTCGTGAGGAACTGTACAGCGCTTGCGCAACAACGCCAGCTGAGCCTTCAGTTGAGTCAGTTCCCGAATACGCGTTTCGACATGTTCGATATGAGTGTCAATGGCCGCATTCACGGGCTGGCAGTCATCCGGCGTCTCGTCATGAGCCTGCAAAAGCGCCCGGATTTCATCATGTGACATATCCAGGATCCGGCAGTTTCTGATAAAGCGCAGGCGCTGCACATGTTCCTGCCCATAATGGCGGTAATTGCCTTCGCTGCGTACCGGTTCCGGCAGGAGTCCAGCCTTTTCGTAGAAGCGGATGGTTTCCGGGGTGCAGCCTTGCAGGCGTGCCAATTCTCCGATTTTCATCTTTTTTCCCTATTCGTGTATTTCTGCTTGACTCTGTAGTTACTTCAGGGTTTTCAATGTCATTATACGACGAACTGGAGCAAAGCCATGTCAGAGCAGGGAACCCGCGTTACAGCCATACGGATTGAGCAGATGGATTGCCCTACCGAAGAGCGGCTGCTGCGCAAGGCATTGGAGAAAAAGCGCGGTGTGACCGAACTGCGCTTTAACCTGATGTCGCGGATACTGACCGTCACCCATGAGCCCGAATTGCTGGATGAGGTGCTGCAGGCGATCCGGAAAATCGGATTTACGCCGGAGCTGGACAACGGTAAATCACGTCGTCCCGCAGTGGCGGTTCCGGATTGTTGCGGGGCAGACGAATGTCATGATCATTCATCGGGTCATAGTCACACTCATCATACCCATGCAGACGGTCATTCTCATTCCGGAAATCACGATCATCATGCCCACGGACATTCCCATGATATCCATCTGACATCATCTGCCGAAGAGTCCCCGAAAATAGCCGGAGGCGTCTTGCCAGGCTGGTGGCATCTGGCTCTGGCGGGTGTATTGGCGCTTGCGTCTGAACTTGCGCATTGGTTCGCCGGTCCGCAGTGGTTTGTGATTGTATCGGCGATTGCTGCTGTGGCATTGGCAGGTACGGATACCTATCGAAAAGGTCTTGTCGCATTGCGCTATGGTGATCTGAATATCAATGCACTCATGAGTATTGCCGTCACCTGCGCGCTGCTGATCGGGCAGTGGCCGGAGGCCGCGATGGTAATGGTATTGTTTACGCTGTCTGAATGGATCGAGGCCAAATCGCTGGACAGAACCCGTGCGGCGGTGACAGGGTTGATGAATCTGGCGCCCGAAACGGTAACTGTGCAGTTCAACGGAGCATGGCAGACGCAGCCTGTGGCTCAGATTGACGCAGGTGCCCTGGTGCGCGTTCGCCCTGGGGAGCGTATCGGTCTTGATGGCCGCATTGTTCGCGGTATGACAACTGTGAATCAGGCGCCCATTACCGGTGAAAGTGTGCCAGTCGACAAGCAGCCTGGCGATGCGGTATTCGCAGGGACCATCAATGAAGCCGGTGAGATCGAGATGGAAGTCACGGCGACCTCAGACAGCACCACGCTGGCGCGAATCATTACCCAGATTGAAGAAGCGCAGGCAGTGAAGGCACCCACACAACGGTTTGTGGACACATTCTCCCGTTATTACACACCGGCCGTAGTTGTTCTGGCTGTGCTACTGGCGGTGATTCCGCCCCTGCTTTTTGGTGGGGAATGGCTGTACTGGATTTATCAGGCGCTGGTCGTGCTGATTATTGCCTGCCCCTGCGCGCTGGTCATTTCCACACCGGTGACCGTTGTCAGCGGGCTGACCGCTGCGGCCAGAATGGGCATTCTGATCAAGGGCGGCGTTTATCTGGAACAGGGACACCGCATGACATGGCTGGCACTGGATAAAACCGGCACCATCACTCAGGGACGGCCCGCGCAAACGGGTGTCACTTTGTTGAATGAGAGTCTGCCGCAAGACGAGCTGCACCGCATTGCACGCAGTCTGGCCGGACGTTCAGATCATCCGGTCTCTCGTGCAATTGCACAGGCGCCGACGAACGCAGCTGAGGATCTTTACCAGGTAGACGATTTTCTTGCGGTTGCCGGAAGAGGGGTGCAGGGTACAGTGAGCGGTCAGACATGGTATCTGGGCAGCCCTGTATGGGCGCAGGAATTGGCGGTGATGACTGAAGACATTCAGACGCGCGTAGAGGTTGCCCAGAAAGACGGTCAGAGTATTGTCCTGCTGATGAACGAGCGTCACGTCGCTATGTTGTTTACTGCGGCCGATCAAATCAAGGACAGCAGCGTCGAAGCCATCGCGCAATTACACCGGCAGGGTGTCAGTACGGTGATTCTGTCTGGCGACAATCAGGCCGTTGTGGACACGATTGCGGCGGCTAGTGGTGCGAGCCAGGCGCGTGCAGGCCTGTTACCCGAAGACAAACAGCAGGCTATCACAGCATTGCAGAAGCAAGGGGCGATGGTCGGCATGGTGGGCGATGGCATGAATGATGCGCCAGCGCTGGCACAGGCAGATATTGGCTTTGCCATGGGGGCGATGGGATCCGATACCGCCATTGAAACGGCCGATGTGGCCCTCATGGACGACAATCTGATGAAAATACCTGTTTTTCTGCGGTTGTCCCGTAAGACGCGCCGGGTGCTGATCCAGAACATCAGCCTTGCGCTGGGTATCAAGGCCGTGTTTCTGGTTCTGGTGCTGCTGGGTCTGGGCACCATGTGGATGGCGGTCTTTGCGGATGTGGGAGCCAGTCTGCTGGTTGTTGCCAATGGACTGCGTCTGTTGCGGGCAGGCGAGTTGTCTTCAATCAAGGCTTCCGCTGCCGGACCTCGTATCGCAACGGTCAATGGTTAACTCGCTGACCAATAGCCTGCAACCGGAAGAATCGCAAACTGGTTATTCGCCAACGAACGCCTCGCAGACCAGCCCGCCAGATTGACTCACCATTTCCACTTGCTATCAAGAATGTCATGACCTCTTTGGCGGCGATCGACTTCGTCGATCACCCAGGTCGGGGCACCGATGTCCTTCAAAACGTGACGATCAAGATGCTGCACCTGGCTGACCGCATTTGTCCAGGGATCATCGTCGCGTTGCAATGAATGCCGGCGTGATCGCACCATGCCGCGCAAACTGTGAATCACCTGATCGATCCGGCTTTGCAGCGAGATGTGGTGAGCGCCAGGCTCCGCGGCGTTGGCGCATGTACGGGTGTTGATGGCAGTTGTCATGATAATTCCCTAAGAGTTCAGAAAATGACTCAATCGTTTGCCGCATTCAGCAAACATATGGTAAGTTTATCTATCCAATTGCATTTGGAATATCAATGATTTTTAACATCATTGGTCGGTTTGGCTTACCAGTGTGTTTTGGCACACCATCAGGAGAGACTGCCACAGCAGTTTTGCCTGCATCCGGAGACACTCATGTTGCGAATTCCCATGAATACGCTTGCGACATTTCACAAGGTGGCCGAGCTGCAGAACCTTCGTGCTGCTGCCGAGCAGCTGCATCTGACGCATAGCGCCGTCAGTCAGCAGATTCGCTTGCTGGAAGACAATCTGGGATTTCCACTGTTCGATCGGCAGGGACGGCGGCTGGTGCTTAACGCCTCCGGTGCCGCATTGCTGTGTTCAGTGCAGTCCGCCATGCTGCAGATTGAAGATGGCGTGCAGATCGCTAGACTTGCTTCGCAAAGCGCTGAAAAGAAACTTCGCATTTCTGTGGTTCCTTCGTTTGCGCATCGCTGGTTGTTGCCACGTCTGGATCGCTGGCACGAGCGACACCCAGATATTGCACTTGAAATTACCGCCTCTCAGCAGGTAGTGGATCTTCAACGCGACGGCTTTCACGCGGCTGTTCGTGAGGGAGTAGGACCCTGGCACGGTGTACTGGCCGACAGATTGTTTGATGATCCCATGCCGCTGATTGTTGTCGGCTGTGCGGTAGACGCGCGTCGTCTGGTGGGTGCTGCGCCCGAAGCCTTTCTGAAGGAGCCGCTGCTGGGAGATCGCAACGCCTGGCAGGCCTGGTTTGCCGCAGCTGGACTGCAGGTTCCGTTCAGTACGGTGGCAGAGTTCAACGATATGGGACTGATGCTGCAGGCTGCAGAGCAGGGGCTGGGTCTGACGCTGGCGCGCGAACTGCTTGCCGCAGATGCCATTCGCGATGGACGGTTGATCCGGCTTTCGCCAATTTCAATTGAGTACGATAGTGCGCAGGCCATTCACCTGGTATATAGACCAGCGCTCCGGGAATGGCCCGCGCTGGCTGCCTTGCGCACGTGGATCAGCGAAGAACTGGCTGCATCGCAACGCGCGCTCGCGCAACATAACAATCACAAGTGAAATATTCCGGAATTTGGGCAAAGCTGACAAAAAGCTGTTGCACTCACGCCGCATTGCTGGAAATAATAATGAGAATGGTTTACATTAAGGTGCAATTGGGTTAGAGTGTTCCGGATATTATTTTTCATCCATTGCGGCGCGTATGCGTCAGCGGCCATAGGCTGTGAGGCCTGCGCTGATACGAAAACCCTATGAAACCTGCTCAATCTGCCCGTTCCGGTATTCTGGCCGGCGTGGCGTCTCTTCTGATCCTTCTGCCCGCCGCAGCGTGGGCGCATAATCCGGTTGCGTCCTGTAAAGCTCTCGGCGAAGACAAAATCCTGTGCAAGGGCGGATTCTCAGATGGATCTGCAGCACCCGGCGTCACGCTGGATGTCATTTCCTACGATGAGAAGGTGATTCTGCCTGGTAAGCTCACGCAGGATTCCACATTGGAATTCAAAAAGCCTGACCAGGAATTCTATATTCTGTTTGATGCCGGTCCTGGCCACGTTGTAGAAATCGATCAGAGCGAGATTACCCAATGACCGTGCAGGCCATCAGGCCTGCCGGCGCGGGATACGAGACCCGGATTGTGCTGGCAGTTTGTGCTGCCATTGTCGTGCTGGCGGCACTTTTTATTATGTTGCGTACCACGGCGGACACACATTCCACCATAGGCAGTAATCAGGTGGATGCGCGAAGGGGGCTGACAGCGGCAGAACAGGGGATTTATGCCGATTTGCTGGTGGCCGCTGACGAAATTCAGTTTTCAGAAGCACCGCCTGCCGTCAGCGATCTGGCCGATCAGATGATTGCACCTTTCGCCACAGATTCTGCAACCGCGCGGCGTGGAAATCACGTCTGGCAATTACTGCAGGATAACGCAGCCATTGGATACGCCGGCATTACCCGTGACACGCAGATTGCCGGCTCCTTGTTATTGCGTTTGTCATGGCCAGCCGCGACTGCTACTGCCGAACACGACCACGAGCCGGTACAGGTCTGGTTCTATTCTTCAGCGGATGGCAAGACCGCCACTGCACCTGCCAGCCTGGATCCATCAGCGCTGGAGCAGGGAGGCTGGAAGAAGATAGTTTCCCAGTACGACGCGGGTGCAACCCGTCATTAATCCTGGTGCTGCGGCACTCAACGTTTTTTCTGCGAATTTTCACTAATGGTTTCAGTGCAGTCTTATTTTGCCGGTCGCATCCGTACCGCCACGTTATTTATCAGCGCTCTCATTCTTCTGAGCGCATCAACGCTTGTCAGTGCAAAAACACTGCGCATTGGGGTCACGCTGCATCCTTATTACAGCTACGTGACCAATATCGTGGGCGACAAGGCTGAAGTGGTGCCGCTCATTCCTGCTGGTTTCAATCCCCATGCCTACGAACCACGGGCTGAAGATATCAAACGCATCAATGACCTGGATGTGATCGTCGTTAATGGTATTGGCCATGACGATTTTGCCGATCGTATGATTCAGGCCAGTGACAATCCCAAGGTGCCGTTGATCGAAGCCAATGCCAACGTGCCCCTGCTGGCAGCGACGGGTTCGGCCGCGCGGGCGGGCAGCGGCGATTCGTCCGGCAAGATTGTGAACCCACATACCTTTCTTTCTGTCACGGGTTCCATCTCACAGGTCAATACGATTACCCGCGAACTGACAAAACTGGATCCGGACAACGCGGATACCTATCGCAAGAACGCACGCGACTACACCAAAAAACTGCGTACGCTGCGGGCGCAGGCATTGCAACGCCTCGCGAACGCGCCCGCCGGTTCCATGCGCGTGGCCACCATTCATGGCGCCTATGACTATCTGCTGCGCGAATTTGGTCTGGAGGTGACGGCTGTGGTGGAACCTGCCCACGGGATTGATCCCAGCCCGGCGCAATTGAAAGGCACCATCGATCAGCTGAAAAATCTGGACGTCAATATTATTTTCTCCGAGATGGATTTTCCATCGACCTATGTCGATACGATCCGTCGTGAGACGGGTGTCACGCTTTATCCGCTGACCCATATTTCCTATGGCGAGTATTCCCGCGAGAAGCTTGAAAACGAGACGGCCAAAAATCTGGATACCGTGGTGCGTGCCATTCTGGAGTCCGGTGCATGACTGGCCCGTCCATCCATCTGCAGTCAGTTAACCTGACACTCGGACAGACCGCCATTCTGCAGGATATCAATCTTGATGTACCTGCCGGCAGCACGCATGCCCTCATCGGCCCCAATGGCGCCGGTAAAAGTTCACTGGTTAAAACGCTAATGGGGCAGACGCCACATCAGGGGTCAATCACATTGAACTGGCCTGGCGAGCCCGGCGTTGTCGGTTATGTTCCGCAGGCACTGGAATTTGATCGCACCTTACCCATGACAGTCGATGATTTTATGGGTGTCATGACGCAGCGCCGACCCACGTTTTTTGGCCTGTCATCGCGTCAGACTCGTGCCATAGATGAGGCGTTGTCACTTGTAGGTATGCTGGGCAAACGCAAGCGGCGCATGGGTGCGCTGTCTGGCGGAGAGCGTCAGCGCATCATGCTGGCACAGGCACTGATTCCCGCGCCTGCATTGCTGGTGCTTGACGAGCCGATGGCCGCGCTGGACGAAGCCGGTGTGGCGGTCTTTGAAGATTTGCTGAAACGATGGGCAGGCCAGGGTGTGACCTTGTTGTGGGTGGAGCATGATCTGGACGCTGTGAGACGCCTCGCAGATCGTGTGACCGGCCTGAATCGTCGCATCATATTTGACGGTGAACCCAGGACGCAGTTGAATGCCTCCCAGTTACTGACACTGTTTTCTGCACATCCGCGCAACCTGACACCCGATGAATCAGCGACGAGCCCGGCTGACGAGGTGAAAGCTGTTGACGCGGCTAAAGCAGGTGAAACGTCTGAAACAGTAGATGCGGCAAGGGTGGCAGCATGATTTTCGATTCCATTCGCATTCTGGCGCAGGAGTGGGCAGAGGCGGGCATGCTACCGCAGATGTTCACCTATGGATTCGTGGTGAATGCGTTCATGGCGGGTCTGATTATTGGTCCATTGCTGGGCGGACTGGGTACGCTGGTCGTGGTCAAGCGGTTTGCTTTCTTTTCTGAAGCGGTGGGTCACGCGGCCATGACGGGCGTTGCCATTGGCATTCTGGTTGGAGAGCCCTACACCGGTCCTTACGGCAGCCTTTTCGGTTTCTGCCTGCTTTTCGGGATTCTGCTTAACTATCTGCGCAACCGCACCGGACTGGCGGCCGACACCCTGATTGGTGTTTTCCTATCCATCTCGCTTGCACTGGGTGGCAGCCTGCTATTGCTGCTGGCCGGAAAAATCAATATCCATATTCTGGAAAACGTGCTTTTTGGCTCGGTGCTGACTGTGACGTCTCAGGATCTGCTGGTTCTGGTCGTGATCGGCCTGCTAACCGCCGCGCTGGCACTGTATCACTATAACCATCTGATTCTGTCCAGCTTCAATGCGCAGCTGGCCGCTGTGCGGCAGGTGCGTACCACACTCATGGATTATCTGTTTGTGGTGCTGGTGACGCTGGTGACTGTTGCGGCAGTCAAAGTGATCGGTGCCATTCTGGTGGGGGCGCTGCTGGTCATTCCCGCAGCCACCGCGCGAATTCTGGCGCACTCCATGCGCAGCTTTTTCTGGCTGTCTATTCTCATTGCAGTGGTCAGCTCCGTAGCGGGTATCCTGCTGCCCATCCAGTTTGCTTTGCCGGTGCCTTCGGGAGCGGCGATTATTCTGGTGGCAGGCAGTGTGTTTATCCTGTCTGCACTGGCCAGAGCGTTTGTCCCTGCATTAAAAGGAACCACGGCATGAAGCCGCAAGCATTGTTTATTGGTCATCTTCTGTCTTCGTCACGTCCAGCGCTGACTGCGTTGTGTCTGAGCGCGCTGCTGTTCAATCCTTCCTACAGCCAGGAGGCCGGCGCTGCACGTTCATCCACTGCCACTTCTGCTACAGCTGCGGCGACTGGCGAAGCTGCTACACCTGCCAGCTCAGGCCAGGCTGCCGCGCCGGCAACCCAGTCTGCCCAGGCTGAAGCACCTGCCCGCGCAGGCCGTTCAGCCGAAGGTCGCAGGCAATCTTCCAGAGCAGAAGCAAAGCAGGGAAGCACGCGGGTTGTTGCGGCTCATCCCGTGGTCTACGGACTGCTTGGAACTCTGACGCAGGGAAGCGATATTGCGGCCGTGCGTGCCACGCCGGCAAAACTGCCACCTTCTCGACACTATTCCTATTTATCCGGTCGCGGCGCCAAAGCCTTTGACCGCGCCATAGCCAATGCCGATGCGGTGGTGGATCTGCGATCCATCTGGTCTGACGATCCCTTATACCCGCTGGGGCGTCAGCATAATATTCGTGTTATTGAGATTGATGCCGCCAACCCCATCGATCACCGTTTGCCGGGCATCGCTGCGACAGCCGGCGCGGGTTCCATTGAAGCCTATCCATGGCTGAACCCGGTGAACATGGGCAGAATGGCTGACATTATTGCATCTGACATACAGCGTCTGCAGCCTGAGAGTAGCGACGTGGTGGAGAAGAATCTGGCAGCATTGCGCCAGCGTCTGGTCAATGTCAACGCCCATGCCGAATCGGGCCTGCTGGAAGCGGACAGTCTGTCGGTCATCGTGCTTTCTCCCCGACTGGAGACGCTGGCCAATGCATTCAATCTGGATATCGTGCCGGTAAAGATGGCGAAAGACTGGGACGACGCGGCAATTGAGCAGTTGAAAAAAGCCATCGCCGACAATGATGTCAAGGTTGTGCTGTTGCATGAGAAAGCACCGGATAACGTGAACGGCGCGATTACTGAAGCGGGTGCCAAAGCCCTTGTGGTCGAAACAGATGGCGACGATCCGCTAGCCATGCTTGAAGCAGCGGGTAAAACCGTTGTGGGTGCACTCACAGGTCAGGACGCCTAAGGACGCTGTATATGCCAATGATGAATATGACATATGAATTGCTGAATGCAATTGAGGACAGGTAAGCGATGGCCAAGAAAAAATCCAAAGCCAAACTCTGGTTTCTGATCCATAGCTGGCTGGCATTGCCCATTTGGGGCTTTATCTTCTTTGTATGTCTGACCGGCAGTATTGCGACCGTTAGTCAGGAAATTGAATGGCTGGCCAGTCCCATGGTGCGCGCCAATCCGCCAGCAGGCAATCCGCCGATGCTGACGTACGATCAGGTACTGGAGCGTGTCGAAAAGGCGCATCCAGGATCCGTAGTCAACTCAATTACTCGACCTGTGAAATCGCAGTTTGCGTTGACAGTCAGGACAACATATTCAGACGGCAAATCCGGAAAACTGTATGTGAACCCGTATACCGGCGCCATACAAGGACAGGCATCGGGTTTCGATTTCCGTCAGTTCGTGCGAGCCCTGCATGGCTGGTTGCTGGTGCCATTTACCAACGGCTTTGCCTGGGGATGGTACGCGGTGTCGTTCCTGGGTATTCCCATGCTGATTTCTCTGGTTACAGGCCTGGTCGTCTATAAGCGGTTCTGGCGTGGTTATCTGCACCCACGTCTGCGGATTGGCCAGGGCTCCCGGATTTTCTGGGGTGACTTTCACCGGCTGGCGGGCATATGGTCTGTACCGTTTATTGCCATTATCGCGGTCACTGCTATCTGGTTCATGATTGAAGCCATCCTGTTCGACAACAGCGTTTCAATCTCTACCGCACCGCCGCCTGCGATGGTGCAGCGGGCCGATGTACCCAACCGTGCTGGAGGCGCAAAAAGTGCGCTGATTTCCCCTGACCAGGCCGTGGAAAAAGCAAAAGGGCGCTTCCCCAATATGCAGGCTGAGTCCATTTTCCTGCCATCCAACGCCTACAGCCCGTATACCGTCAGAGGTCGCAGTAGCTATCCCCTGATTCTTGAGAGTGCTTCCGTCAATCCCTACACGGGCAATGTGGATGCGTCCCGGACGGTCTCAGACTATTCCGGGCTTGAGCTGGTCACAGAATCCATGCGGCCGCTGCATACGGGCGATTTTGCCGGTCTGTGGCTCAAACTGGTCTATTTCTTTTTTGGTCTTTTGCTGACCATGATGGTCCTGTCAGGCATGCTGATCTGGACCAAACGCACGGCCAAGGAAACGGCGGGCATGATACGCGAGCATCGTGAGTCGAAACAGGCACGACGCGCCGATAGAGGTTCTACCGTCCCGGCTCGCGCCCGCGCAGCGGCTCGCAGTGCCGTCAGCGCACGCCTGGTGAAAACAGAAGAGGGTCATTCATGAATACGCAAACCTCACCCGCCCATACCGGTTTCGCCGGCGGATTCAAAGTCTGGTGGCATCGCTGGCGTTTTCACCTGAGTGTTCTGGCCATTCTGATTCCCCTGTGCTTTGTGCCTCGTTACCTGAAAGATCAGGCGCTGTTCTCGGGCGATCTGGGTCTGGGCGTTCACGATCTGGGGATCAGGAAAGTCGGTCCATGGGAAGTCCATCTGGCTGAGTTTGATGCCTTGCCGCCGCGGCGCGATGGCACAGCCGGCTTCGTGAAGACTTTTTCGGTTTCTTTATGTGAAGCCTGCCGGGATTCCGTGCGGGCCGTCTATATGCGAGTTGGGAAACCTCGGAGCCTGCG
The DNA here is from genome assembly GCA_023422555.1 of Pseudomonadota bacterium. Lineage (GTDB taxonomy): Bacteria > Pseudomonadota > Gammaproteobacteria > Burkholderiales > Burkholderiaceae_B > Advenella. The sequence goes on along the minus strand of JAFAGQ010000013.1, from coordinate 10,722 downwards.
CACTGCCGGTGCCATTGGATTTGGCAGCGCCTACAACCAGAAGATCGGCGTGCTGATTCCGCGGGACACACCAAAGGATGCTCAGCTTTGGCTGACGGCAGAAGGGTGGGACGGGTCTTCTCATTCGACATCCTTTCCGCTGGCAGACGCCTCGCCAGCCACGATGGCGTGGCTGGGCCATCGCTGATCTGCATTTCATCGAATGACGGACACTCGCATCTTACCCAAGGACTGGCTGCTTTACTATCATGAACTGATCAGGACCTGGTCCCGCAGGGCGGATTCCCGGCATGATGCCGAGGATGCCGCCCACGACGTGCTTGCGCTGGCGCTCGAAGGGAAAATGCCCGATAACGTGAGCAGTCCTGGCAGCTTTTTGCATCGCTGTGTTCGTAACCGACTCACGGATATGCATCGCCGGACAAAAATCCTGGACACTGTGCCGTTACAGGATCTGCAGAAGGACGCCTATCTATCTCATGACAATCCCGATGCCGAGTTCGTCAATACACAGCTGGCCGACAGCCTTGCAGAGGCGCTGGAGGAACTGCCTTTGAAGTGTCGTCAGGTATTCATCTGGCAGAAGATAGAAGGCTATTCGCAGGAAGAAATCGCAGGGCGGCTGGACATCTCTGTCAATATGGTGCAAAAATACATGATCCGGGCATTACGCCATTTGCGTGATCGCCTGAAACCCTTTTCTGGCTTATGACGTCAGGGTTTTACGGTTGCCATACGTCTTATCTTCTGAAGAGACGAACGTGCATGTAGCCACCAGAACCGATTTCACGCCAGCAACGCATGACTAAAACCGATACGATACCGCCTGTAGACCCGCGCGAGGCTGCTGCCTGGTGGTTCGCCCTTGCCTGTGCGGGAACGCTCACCGACGAACAGCAACAAGAACTGAATGCATGGCGCGCGGCAGATCCTGTCAATGATCAGGAATATCGGGCCATGGAGCAGGTCTGGGACCTGGCTGATGCCATTCCACAAAAACGCCTGCGTGCGCTCGCCAGCGAACCGGATCATAGAGAAATACGTTACTTTCAATCCCGCCGCAGCTTTGTGCTGGGTTCGGCTGCGGCCTGTACGGCTCTGGCTTGCGGGGCAGGGGCGCTGTGGTATTCCAGCCAGACTGCCGGTAAACGACTGGAACTACAAACAGCCCACGGCGAGCAGAGAACCGAAACGCTTCCCGACGGCAGTGTCGTTCATTTGAATACCGATACATTTCTCACGTACTACATCACAGCAGGCAAACGCATCGTTGAACTCAGCCGTGGTGATGCCATGTTCGAAGTACGTCACGATCGCCAGCACCCGTTCTATGTGAAGACGCAGGTAGGGAGTGTCAAGGTATTGGGAACGCGTTTCAATGTGCGAATTGAAAAGCCGCTGGACGTTATGGTCGCGGTGGAATCGGGCATTGTATCGGTTCGCGCTGCGGGTACCCCCACCGCAAGATCGGTAAAGGTGAAATCCGATATGGCAACGCGCATAACGGCGTCCGGCGTTGACAGGCCCAGGCATGCTGACGTGGCGCAGATTACGGCCTGGCGTCAGGGTAAGGTGGTATTTCGAAATCAGCCGCTGTCTACAGTGGTTGGGGAAATGAACCGATACCTGCCTCTGCGGCTCAGCATTGCGGATTCCCGTCTGGAACAGATGCCGGTGGCGGGGGTATTCAATGTGAATGATGCGAATGCCTTTCTTGACGCGCTTCCGCAAAGCCTGCCACTGAGAGTTGTGCGTACAGACGATCAGCATGTCCGCCTGTTCAGGCGCTGAGTAGATAATATTCGCAAAAAAATTGCTTTTTCCGGTCAGGCTTTTCACGCTCCCATTCGTCTTACCTTAGATAACCGCTGCTTATTGCGGGTCGATATCTGCGACCCCGCAAGGAAAATCGTCAGCGTCATGATTCATTTCAACCATTCAGGGTAATTCGTCGTGGTCCAATCGCAACTGTCATTATTCTCCAGACTGCGTCCTTCGCGCGCTGCCTGCCATTGCACGTACTCATTGATATCTCGCGCAGTCGCCGGTGCGCTCGTATTCAGCACGGTGGCGTATGCGCAGTCCAGCGCCATACCGATAGCTATCGGGCCGCAATCATTGAACAGCGCCTTGCTGCAGTTAGGGCAACGGACGGATTTACAGTTCATTTATCCTGCCAGTCTGTTGCAGGGGATCTCTACTGCTGGAGTAAGCGGCAACCTGACGCCGGAACAGGCGCTTTCCGGCCTGCTCTCGGGAACGCCGATCACCTATACACGTCAGGGCAATACCATTACGTTGCGGCGCACCTCGCCGGCGCGGACTGATGCCGCCGCGACGCCGGCGTCCGATGTGACCCAGCTGGGCGCAATCCAGGCGGTCGCGCAGGCTGATCCCGCCATTACCGAGGGTTCGGGTTCGTACACCAGTCAGCTAACTGGCTCTTCCACAAGACTGGCGCTGTCACCCAGAGAAACGCCTCAATCAATTACCGTCATGACGCGTCAGCGGATGGACGATCAGGGCATTACGCAATTGCCTGATCTGGTGCAACAGACGCCAGGCCTGTCTTTGGATTCGGCGGGCAATAGCGGATCTGACAGCAGCACTATCTACTCCCGCGGCTTTGAAATCGACAATTATCTGATCGACGGAGTGGGTCAGGTCAACAGCAACTACGACCGGATTTTTCAGTCCAATGATATGGCGCTTTACGACCGCGTGGAGATCGTGCGTGGCGCGACCGGCCTGATGTCGGGCATCGGTTCACCGGGTGGAGCGCTCAATATGATCCGCAAGCGACCTACGGATCAGTTCCAGGCACAGGCAAAACTCGAGGCCGGCTCATGGAACCATTATCGATCCGAAGTGGATATTTCTACGCCCTTCAACGAAGAAGGTACGGTGCGCGGTCGCGTGGTAGGCGTGGTGCAGAACAATAAATCGTATATTGAACGGCTGCGCGAGAAGAAGCGGATTCTTTATGCAACGGTGGAGGCCGATCTGACACCCTCCACGCTGGCACGCATGGGTTTCTCTTATCAGGAGCACGATGCGACGGGTCACGCCCGTTCCGGTCGCCCTGGGTTTTATGCCGATGGAGAAAGAACGCACTGGGACCGTTCCGACAGTTCGGCGGCGGACTGGGCCTATTCAAAACGCCGCAATCAGTCTTTTTTTGCCTCACTGGAACATCGCTTTGCCAACGATTGGCTGATCAAGGGGACTTACTCTTATTCGTCCAGTCACTACGACGAAGTCCTGGGGTACGCGGCCGGTGGCTTTCCTGACCGGGCAACGGGCGCGGGCGTCAATATGTGGGCCGGGCGCTGGGCCGGCACGCCCAAACAAAACAGTCTGGATGTCTATGCCACCGGACCCTATAGTCTATTTGGCAGAAAACATGATCTGGTTGTGGGTGCCACACTGACTCACACAGAAGAAGACACACCTTCTTACGGACTGTGGTGGTTCGATGACTGGGATAACTCCATCTCAAATATTTACGACTGGGATGGAGGTACACCTGGTGCGCCTACGAATCCGGCCAATGGAAGAATGCATATCCGTGAAAAATCGGCCAGTGCCTACATGACAACCCGCCTTCGTCCCACTGATGATCTTTCAGTGATTCTGGGTGCAAGGGTAACGTCATGGAAAAATGACAAACGAAATTACGATCTATCAGGTGAGCAAACCGATTCCGTGCTGCAATCGGAAAACAACAAGCTGACGCCTTATGCGGGCATCGTCTATGACGTGAGCAAAGCCTGGTCTGTCTATGCCGGCTACACGTCAATCTTCCTGCCGCAGACCAAAATGGATACAAGTGGTAATCACCTGAAGCCGCTGGTGGGCAACAGTTACGAACTGGGTGTCAAGGGCAGCCTGCTGGATGATCGATTGAATGTCAGCGCTGCTGCGTTCTATCTGAAACAGGATAATCTTGGTGTGGCCCTGCCGGGCGAATTTGCACCGGATGGCAGCGGCGCCTATGAAGCCGTGTCAGGTGCGCGCACGCGGGGCTTTGAGCTCGAGGCATCCGGAGAAATTTTACCTCGCTTGCAACTGTCTGCCGGCTTTACTCGCAGCGTAAGCAAGGACAAGGATGGCGGTGTGCTGAGTACGGAAGTTGCCCATAATGTCTTCAAGCTCTTTACGACCTATCATATGCCACAGATTGGCAATGGCCTGACAGTTGGCGGTGGCGTCCGCGTACAGAGCAAAATCTATCAAGATGATCTGGGGCCCAATGGCGAACGCTTCACGCAAAAGGGTTACGCCGTAGTTGATCTGATGGCACGCTACGCGATCAACAACAACGTGTCTGCCTATGTCAATGTGTATAACCTGGCGGATAAAAAATATTACAGTGGAACGGGCACGGCCTATTACGGGACGCCGCGCTCGGTCAAGGCTGGACTTGATATCCGATACTGAGATTGACTTGCCGTGGCAGCCAACGGATTTTCTGAATGGTCCGGTGGTCCACGGCGTTGCTGATGGCGGTCATATTTGAAGCAAAAGGGTGGTATGAAAGGGTCGACAAACAGGACGCGCAAGGGGATTGGCGTCGGGATCGTCGGATTGCTAGTTCTGTTGCTACTGGTCGTAGCCGGCTATGCGTGGAGTCAACGGGATCGCATCGAGTATGAGACTGCGACCGCACAACATAAAAATGTTGAGTCTACCGTTGCCGCTACCGGGGTACTGCAGCCGCGCCGCTACGTTGACGTCGGTGCCCAGGTTTCCGGACAGATCACGCGTATCTACGTAGAACCCGGGGATGCGGTCAGAAGAGGCCAGAGGCTGGTGGACATTGACCCCAGCGTGCAGCAGGCAGAAGTGGATGCGGGAAGGGCGTCGCTGGCCGGATTGCATGCACAGCTGGCTGAAGAGCAGGCGCAACTGAATCTGGCAGAAAAGAAATTGCGTCGGCAGCGTGTGCTTGTGCAGACTGGCTCGACCTCTCACGAGAATGTCGATGTGGCACAGGCAGATGTACTCGCCACCCGCGCGCGTATCGAACGCCTGCGGGCGCAAGTGGAACAAACCCAGGCAACACTCAAGGCGGACGAGGCCCGACTCGGCTATACGCGAATCTATGCCACCATGGATGGTACGGTGGTCACGCTGGACGCCCGGGAAGGCCAGACGCTGACTTCCACGTATCAGACTCCCAATGTGATGCGGGTTGCTGATTTGTCTGGCATGACTGTCTGGGCGGAAGTATCCGAGGCAGATATCGGGTTGATTAGCGTGGGCATGCCTGTGACCTTTTCGACACTGGGTGGTCAGCATGATCACGAGCCCAGGCGTTGGCAAAGTACGGTGCGTCAGATATTGCCGGCCCCGCCCAATAGCGGCGAGCAGCTGGCTGACAATGGCAAGCCGGCTGCGGCGACCAAGGCCGTGATGTACACGGTCTTGTTTGATGTGGCAAATGACGATGGTGCGCTCATGCCGCAGATGACGGCACAGGTGACGTTTGTTTCTGCACGGGCAAAATCGGCGCTTGTGATACCACTGGCGGCGATCAGTCCCGAACGCGACAGCGCCGGGAATTATTCCGTTCGTGTTCAGAACAGCGCCGGTAAACCGCAAGCGCGAACCGTCAAGCCGGGCATCCGCAGCCGGCACGAAGTTCAGATTCTGGATGGTCTGAATGCTGGCGATAAAGTGATCACCGGCCAGATCGAAAATAACAGTCTGCCATGGTTCAAATGGTAGGGCCTGCCATTACACCGGATTCCGTACCTCTGATCGAACTGCGCGATCTGGGCAAATATTATGGTGGGAGTGGCGGGGCGCCCAAAGCGCAGATTCTGAAAAATATCAGCCTGTCTGTATATGCGGGAGAGTTTGTTGCGGTGGTCGGGCCATCCGGATCCGGCAAATCCACACTCATGAATATTCTGGGATGTCTGGACAAACCCAGTTCCGGCAAGTACCTCTTTGAAGGCCGCGACGTATCCGATTTTGATGCCGACGCGCTTGCCGAGTTGCGGCGCGAAGCTTTCGGCTTTGTCTTTCAGGGCTATAACCTTCTGGCCGAGAACACGGCCACGGAAAACGTGCAGGTGCCCGCCGTTTACGCAGGCACGCCCGCCAGACTACGACGGGAGCGGGCAGAGGCGTTACTGACGCGACTTGACCTGGGCCAACGCCTTCATCATCGACCGGGTCAGCTGTCCGGTGGACAACAGCAGCGCGTCTCTATTGCCAGAGCACTAATGAACGGCGGACGGATTATCCTGGCCGACGAGCCCACCGGTGCACTTGACAGTCGGAGTAGTGCACAGGTCATGGCCCTGCTGAGAAACCTTGCTGCCGATGGCCACACAATTATCCTGATCACCCATGACAGCTCGGTCGCCAGCCAGGCAGACCGTATCGTGGAGATTCGTGACGGGCAGATTCAGCCTGCGGCCTCAAACGGAATTGAAAGCGGAACCGAAGTGTCGGGTTTGCTGCTGGTGCCGCCAGTGTCGATAGAGTCGCAGGAAATAGTAGAAATACCTGAACAGCCCGAACAGTCAGAATTATCTGAGTCTTCGGAAACGGCCGAACCATCGGACGTGACAGAACCGCGCTTCGCTGAAACGTCCGAAGTGCGACAATCCGATGCCATCCTGGCGGTGCCGCTGCCTGCGGGGGATCATCGGCCACATGCGGATTCAGAAAAGGAACACCGCAAGGAAAAGACCCGTGCATTTCAGGCGGAATTGCATGAAGCCGTCAGAATGGCCTGGCGCGGAATGCGCATGAATGTGGTGCGTACTGGTCTGACGCTGCTGGGCATTATTATTGGCGTTGCCTCTGTCATCGTGATGCTTGCCGTAGGCGAAGGGTCGCGCCAGACCGTGATGACCCAGATGGGCACCATGGGTTCCACCATCATGTATATGGGCAGCAGTTATCCGCCAGAGGGCGGGCCGTTGGGACAGATTTCCGAAGCCGATCTGGAGGCGCTGGCGATGCTGCCGGAACTGAAAACGGTGATGCCGGTGATTGGTGATCCCATCATGGTCCGGTATGGCAATGCGGCCAGACAGAATTATGTTTATGCCTCGGCTGCCGTCATGCCACATGTACACCATTGGCCGGTAAAAGAAGGGCGCTATTTCACGGCTACAGAGGACCGTGAGCTTGCACCTGTTGTGGTGCTGGGTGACAAGGCCAGAAAATTCTACTTTCCAGATAAGGCAAATCCGCTGGGCGAGCAACTGCTGATTGACAAGGCATCCTTTGAGGTCATCGGCATCCTGGCCGAAAGGGGGGCAGACTCAGGTCTGCAGGATTATGACGATATGGTCTTCATTCCCTACCAGGCAGGGCGGGCTCGTGTTTACCAGACGCAGACCCAGCCGGACTACATCGTGCTGGAGGCAATCGCGCCCGAAGCGGTACTGCAGGCCGAGAAGAGTATTCAGACAGAATTGCTGGCTCGTCATGGCGGCAGAAAAGATTTCACTATCGGTAACGCGGCAGCCCGATTACTGGCGGAAGCGCAGGCGCGCGATTCCATGACCCTGATGCTCGGTCTGATTGCCGCGGTCTCGCTGGTGGTCGGCGGTATCGGTGTTATGAACGTCATGCTGATGACCGTGAGCGAACGTACCCGGGAAATTGGCATTCGCATGGCGACGGGCGCCCGGCAGCGTGACATCATGCGTCAGTTCCTTGTAGAGGCCCTGCTGCTGACCATCAGTGGCGGTGCGGCGGGTGCATTGATTGGCATTATTATTGGGGCACTGCTGCTGGCCTTTGGCATTCCGTTGGTCTTTTCTGTTACAGCCATCGTGGGCGCCTTTCTCTGCGCCGTCATTACGGGTGTGATTTTCGGCTACATGCCTGCAAAGAGAGCCGCCAGGTTAGACCCGGTCAAGGCGTTACAGGGAGCGTAGCTTTAACAGGCGCTTCTGCCACTCTTTCGACATCCAGCCTTCTAGTCGAAGCGTATTCCGGCATTCCCGTACTCCCGTACTCCCGCGATTTTTTCACCCTGTCAGGCCATTATTTAGATCCTTTCGGTGAATCTTTCGTCTTCCTTAGCGGTTTTTCACCTCATCTTGTCTGGCAATTGTCCGATTTTCTTACAAACTGTCTTATTTTCGCCTCAATCAGCGCGCGGCCGGGCGGGCACGCCTGAAATTGTTTCTAATGAGAATGATTCTGAATATAATTAATCTTTATCATATTTTTGGGATGTTTTACCCTGGAAGTTTAGGGAGTAGTACAGATGTACCGTTTTTATGGAAGCATTTTAGAAACGGAAACTGGCAGTTTCATTCGGATGAAGCCAGTTGCAAGATTAATAAACATGGCAATCGGGGCGATGGTAATAGCAGTACCCCTCACCGTCAGAGCGCAGCCTCCTGCGCCGACAGCGCGGACGCCCCAGGTTCAAAGCCCCGTTAACCCTAATCTTTCTACCCCTGTTACATCGTTACAGCCTATTCATGCCGTCCTGTCGGGCGATGCAGTCGTGACTGAAGGAACACGTTCCTACACCACGCGCGCAACCCGGGCCGCGACGGGCCTGACGTTATCGCTGCGAGAGACGCCACAGTCAGTCAGTGTGATTACCCGTCAGCGCATTGAGGATCAGAACATGCTATCAGTCAAGGATGTCATGGCGGCCAGCCCCGGCATCTCCATACAGAATTACGATACCGAGAGGTATAGCTTCAATGCGCGCGGCTTTTCCATCAGCAACTATCTTTATGACGGCGTACCCACTGCGTTCTCTGCTCCCTGGTCAGCGGGAGAGTCCTCGATTGACCCGATTATTTATGACCGGGTCGAAGTTGTGCGCGGGGCTACCGGTTTACTGACAGGTGCGGGCAATCCTTCTGCATCCGTCAATTTTATCCGCAAGCATGCTGATAGCCAGCAGTTCAAGGCAAATCTGTCGCTGGGTGCGGGGTCCTTTGATACCTATCGGACCACGGCTGATCTTTCCACGCCAATCTCGTCCAGTGGTTCGGTGCGGGGTCGCGTGGTCGCTGCCTATCAGAAAAACCACTCATTCATGGATCGATATAGCTCCCGTCGTGCTGTGATTTACGGCACAGCCGAAGCGGATCTGACTGAGAATACCGTGCTGCGCGTGGGTTTCAATTACCAGGATAACGCTCCGCGTGGCAGCGCATGGGGCGGGTTTCCTTTATGGTATAGCGACGGCACCCGAACAAACTGGGATCGCAGTCTCAATATGGGTACAGACTGGAGTAAATGGGCCACCACAACGAAAGGTGCCTTCCTGAATCTTGAGCATACTTTCGGTAATGGCTGGAAAGTGGATGCCCTGCTCAACCACAGTCATCACAGCGCAGACGAGAAACTGCTTTATCTCTACAGCTATCCCGATAGCCAGACGGGCCAGGGCATGTCTGCCCTGGCAGGCCGCTATTTTGGGGAACGCAAGCAGAACAGTGCAGACGTGAAGGTTTCCGGTCCGTTCAACGCTTTCGGCAGGGAACATGAGCTGGTCGCCGGCGCCAGTTACGGTCGCCAGCGCAGTCTCTTTAATCGGCGTGCGCCGCTCAATACCCCACCAGTGGGTAATTTCCTGCTGTGGGATGGATCCTATTCTGAGCCTGCCTGGGGTGAAGACGAAGTATCGTACGCCAATACAACCACACAAAGCGGGCTGTACGCAGCTACGCGTCTGAGTCTGACAGATAAACTGAAACTCATCCTGGGTGCCAGATATACCCAATGGCACACAGACCAGGGGGGCAGTAGCCCATATCAGTTCCGCAAGGCCGCCATCACTCCGTACGCCGGTATCCTGTACGACCTCAACGATAATCTGACGGTATATACGAGCTATTCCACGATTTTCAATCCTCAGGACGCACAGGATCGCAACGGTCGCTGGCTTGATCCATTGCAGGGACACGATTACGAAGTGGGTCTGAAGGGCGAATTTCTTGATGGAAAACTCAACGCCAGCGTTGCCGTATTTCAGATCGATCAGGACAACGTCAAACAGGCGGATGTGGGGCACTTTGTGCCTGGCACAACCAGCCAGGCGTATTTTGCTGCCAAAGGCACACGCAGTCGCGGCTACGACATAGAAATTTCTGGCGAAGCGTTGCCCGGATGGAATATCATGGCGGGTTTGACGCACTGGACGGCCTCTGATGGTCAGCGCAACCCGATTCAGACCAATCAGCCTCGCAGTCTGTTTAAAATGTTCACCACTTATCGTCTGTCAGGCCAGCTTAATGCGCTGACGGTGGGCGGCGGTGTCACATGGCAAAGCAGAAACTACACGAATGGTTACGGACCCAAAGGAGCCGAAAGGGTATCTCAGGGGTCATATGCGTTGGTTGATCTGGTGGCCCGATATCAATTTAGTGATCGTGCATCATTAAAGGTCAATCTGAATAACCTTTTCAACAGGAAGTATTACAGCCAGATCGGCTTTTATAACCAGGGTGCGTGGGGTTCTCCGCGCAATGTCATGGCAACGCTCAGTTATCAGTATTAACTGGCGGATTCACAAGCGCCCGTCCGAATCTGATTCGATTCTGATCCGGATCCGGACGGGCAATTTGCAGTTTTATTTTCGAGCACATATCTATTATGAAATCTACTTCTTCCCATTCCCGCCCGGCGATGCTGCGCGCATTGCCACTGGCTTTGTTTGCCTGCTGGACGTCTGTCTATGCGCAAACGGTGTCCGCGCCTTCAGCAACACAAGCCGCTCAG